>JBCCSR010000822.1:0-3406 GCA_039199865.1 Bacteroidota bacterium | reverse complement strand
TTTGCTGAATATCCCCGATGCTCCAAAATTAATAAGACCTGAAAGACGGGTGTTCTACTGGTTGTTCGATCAGATTCTACCCTTTCTACTACCTTGGCAAATGGAACTTCTTGATGAGCAAAAACGTCGAGGGTCGTTTTTTTCACCCGTTCTAAAAGGTCGACAAAAGGCTCGTTGCTATTGATTTCACTCCGAAAAGTTAGTGCATTAATAAAAAATCCGGCCAGCGATTCCAACTCTTTCATGTTGCGGTTGGCCAAAGAGGTACCCACACAGATATCTTTTTGTCCGGTATATCGATACAGCAAAATATTTAAAGCGGCGAGTATCGTCATGAACAAAGTCGTTCCGGATTCTAGTGAAATGGCTTTTAACTGATGGAGTATTTCTTGGTCCAATTCAATCGTTTCGTCATCTCCCTTAGTACTTTTTATCGGTGGCCTCGGATAATCAATTGGCAAATTTAGAGGGGCTATACCTGCCAATTCTTGCTCCCACCAATCCAATTGTTTGGCCAGATAATTACCAGTCATATGCTTTCTTTGCCAAATCGAATAATCTGCATACTGAAAAGGTAGAGGAGCTAATTTCGGCGTTCTGCCTTCGAGTTTAGCACTGTACAATTCCATCAAATCCTTGACAATGACGGAGGTGGACCAACCGTCTACTGCAATATGATGCATGACTATGATCAAAACAAAATCATTCTCCTGACATTTCACCAAATGGCTACGGAACATAAAATCCTGAGACAAATCAAATGGTCGATTGACCTCTTGATTGATAAAAACTTGTAGCTTATTCCGATCTTCTAAATCTGGTCTTTCCGAATAAGCCAATCGCCAACTGTCTTGGGACAAAATATTTTGATACGGCTGTCCATTTTCTACTTGAAAAGTGGTTCGTAAAACTTCATGTCGTTCAATTAAAGCGGTAAAGGCTTCTTCGAGAAGGGAATGATTCACCTCATTCTTCATCCGCATTACCGTTGGCATATTGTATTGAACACTTCCCTCCAATTGATCGATAAACCATAGCCGTTCTTGTGAATAAGATAAAGGAATTTTATCCGGCCTTGGTTCTAGTACTAAAGGAGGTAGTGCCTCCGTAGAAGTATTGGTTTCGACAAACTGAGCAAGTTGACGTATTGTTGGATAGGCAAAAATATCTTTCACCTTTAGCTCTCTTTTTAAATCTTTACGAATATTGGAGATAATCCGCATGGCCAATAGGGAATGGCCACCAATTTGAAAAAAGTTATCATTTACACCAACTTTATCCATCTCAAGCAGCTTTTGCCAGATTACCGTTAGCTCTTTTTCCAGAGGGGTTGCGGGGGCAACATATTCGTTGGACAGTAGTGAAGAAAAATCTGGCGTCGGTAATGCCTTCTTATTGATCTTGCCCGTACTGGTTTGTGGAAAAACGTCTATTTGAATCCAAATGGCGGGCAGCATATAGTCGGGCAATTGCTCTCCCATAAAAGTGATCAAATCCGCTTTAATATCTGTCAATTGATGGGTACTCGTGGGTTTTACGTAGGCCACCAATCGGACAACTTGTTCAGCTATCGTGTAGGGAATAATCTCGCAATCTTCAACCAATTGGGCACTTTTCAATACATTCGTTATTTCTCCCAACTCAATCCGATAACCATTAATTTTCACTTGATCGTCCACCCGCCCTTTAAAGTCGATGTCTCCATTTTCTTTCCATCTTGCCCGATCACCAGTTTTGTACATTTTAGTACCCGCTTTGAATGGATTATCGACAAATTTTTCAGCGGTTAATTTTTCATTGCCTTTATACCCCAGGGCTAAACCGGGACCCGCAATATAGAGCTCTCCTTCAATTCCAATGGGCACCAGACACTGCTGCTCATCCAAAATGTACAATTGCGTATTGTCAATTGGTTTTCCGATCGGTGCTTCTACAGGAATATCTGCTGCCGCAAAACTGAAACTTTTACTGGTTACAATATGTGCCTCTGAAGGGCCATAAACATTAAACAGCTTCACCCTTGGATTCGCTTGTAAAAATGCTCGTAAGGCTCCATTGACCAAAAGTTGTTCCCCAGTCGAAAGGATTTCTTCAATCGCATGTCCGGCAAAACCTTCTACGCCTATTTCATCAAATAATAACTTCAAAGCCGTGTAAGGCATCGACAATTTGGCCATCTTCTCTTCTACAATCAAATCTCTTAACTTCCACAAATCCTTTCTAGTCGGTTCCGGGCAAATATGCAGCGTCCCTCCCCCACTCAAAACATACAATATGTCAAAATGAGACAAGTCAAAACTTAAAGAAGAATATTGCAAATAACTGCTCTGATTGGATTCAGGTGCTCTATCCAATGCCCATCTGATCAAGTTGTGGTACATGAGGTGTGGATCTACGATTCCTTTGGGTTTGCCCGTAGATCCCGAAGTGTAAACGATACCGAGAGGGTCATGATCTGTAATCGGACAATCAATATTGGAGGTGTCGTAACTTTCCAGCACCTTGCCCTCGTTCAGATCCAGTTGGGTTTCAACAATTGATGGTGCGCTAACGAAACCATCCCTACCATTGGTAATGACAATCTTTGATTCACTATTATGGAGCATGAACTGAATTCTAGATTCAGGTAATTCCTTATCGATAGGGGTATAAACGCCTCCCATTTTTAAAATACCAAGCATGGTAACAATAGAAAACATGGATCGATCCATCATTACAGCGATGCTATCCCCTTTTGCAAAATTTGAATGGTCCGAAATAAATCTAGCCAATTGATTGCTTAGTTGATTGAGCTGTCGATAAGTCAGACTATCTGCTTCAAATTTTAATGCCGGTTGATCGGGAGTCTTAGCCACTTGTGCTTCAAATAAATCTACAACTGTTCTGTTAGGCGACAGTTCACTTTTGGGGCCAGAAAAGTCATGAAGCAATTGAATTTCCTGATTGGTCGTCAAGATCACCAGATCTGAAATTTTCTGATCTGGATTTTGGGTAATTGATTCGAGCAGATTTTGGAAGTGTTCTCCCATTCTGTGAATAGTAGATGGCTTGAAAATATCGGTGCAATAGATCATCTTCAAGATCAGGCCTTTGGGATTCTCCGTCATCGAAAATATCAAATCAAATAGCGTTGTACTTCTGCCTACGTCCTCGTGTCTTAAATCAAGTCCTTCCAATTCAATCTTTCCGGATTGAGGGGTGTTTTGCAAAATAAACATGACCTCAAACAAGGTGTTTCGGCTGAGACTTCGGTTAACAACTACTCGATTGACGATTTGCTCAAAGGGAACGCCCTGGTAATTGTAAGCATCCAGAGAGTTCTGTTTAATTTTATGGAGCAATTCTCGGAAAGTTGGATCTCCGTCTAAATCACTTCTCAATACCAAAGTATTGACAAAAAAGCCAA
>JBCCSR010000821.1:0-3407 GCA_039199865.1 Bacteroidota bacterium | reverse complement strand
CGCTTCCCGTCTTCAGCAACCAATGAACCCCAATTCCATCTTTACTTTTTGGGAGCGAAGCGGCTCTCCTCCCGATCCAAAAGTCTGGTGAATTTAGCGGGCAAGGGGACTTGTAGTGTCAAAGCCTCTTTCCGAAAAGGATGAAAAAACTGCAATTGAGCAGCACACAAATAGAGTCCTTTTCCCAAGATGGTTTGCTGCCCCTGAGCATACATCTTGTCGCCCACGATAAAATGCCCTTCTGATTGGAGGTGAATGCGCAGCTGATGCGTTCTGCCCGTTTGCGGGTAAAGCGCCAAAAGCGATAGGTGTTGAAACACCCGTGAAGGTACCAGCCGTAGCCGTTCGAAATGAGTCAGTGCCGGCTTTCCGTTTATTTTTAATTGAATACTGCCCTTTACCGGAGCTTTTCCATGGGCAATGGCCCAATACGTTTTTTTTACTTTATTTTTTTGGAAGGCCTTGCTCAATTCAATTAAGGCCGATTTGGTTTTTGCCAAAATCACCAGACCCAAGGTAGGCACATCCAGACGATGCACCGCAATTGGACGGGGCAAAGCATCTGCCTGTTTGTTGTGCTGATTTCGCTGAGCAACTGCATTTTCCACGGTCTTGATGCGATTGCCATTGACTGCGATTCCAGCGGGCTTATTGATCACCAACAAAAAATCATCTTCGTATACCGTCTCGACTTTAAGGTCAAACTGCCGAGCTTTTTGTTGCCCACTCCCCCTCAGTTCCAAACGGTCCCCATTTTTTACCCGAGTAGAAAAACCTGCCAATCGACCATTGCAAAACAAGCGCCCAGCGGCAATGGTTTTTTTAACCGCTGTCCTACTGCCCAAAACGGGGAAAGGCCTCCACACAATAATCGATAATCGCTGGCGTCTTTGGCTGACCTTTTACCTGATGAATCCAACTGTTGTTCTTTTTTTTCATAAACCCTTTACCTCTTTATTCTTTTCGGAGACCGATGTTCTTTTTCGAAAATTTGATGGTTTTGCTAAAAATTGATGCTATCTTATCGTACTTTCAACAAAGTACTGATCCCTCGTTTAAAAAACATCCCCAACACAAAAGCGGATGGAGCTCAGTGAACAATACATGAGTTGATTATCGCACTCCGCATCCGAAAACACGAAGATCCATTTGCAAATTTATTTAAAAAGTTCATTCCAGAAAATTCACCTCAAATTTGCGTCATGAAAAAGACCTTTGCCCTGCTCAATTTCGCCAGTCTCCTCGTGGTCATTTATTGGAATTACTACGTCAACACTCAGGGCATCAATGGCAATACTGTAGGATCGCTTAGCGCTCGGTACGATAATCTATTCACGCCTGCGAGTTATGCCTTTTCCATTTGGGGAATCATCTATTTGGGGCTACTCGTTCATTGCATTTTCCAAATGATACAGGCGTTCCGCAATACATCAAAAGGTGATTTCATTCTCGACATTGGCTATTGGTTTTTGTTAACCAATATCGGCAATATCGCTTGGCTTTGGGCTTGGCTCAATGAATATACTGGATTTTCGGTACTCGTAATGATCGGGATGTTGATTTCCCTCCTGCAAATGGTATTGCGGTCAGGGGGCAATATCCGTCCGGCTTCTTCTGGCCTTCATTTTCTAGAACGGGTCCCCATAAATATCTATTTCGGATGGATCTCAGTAGCCCTTATCGCCAACATCGCTGCTTATTTGAGCAAAATGCAATGGCCAATGCTGTTGAGCGAAACCACTTGGACGGCGATCATGCTGATTGTTGCAGTCAACCTATACTTATATCTACTACAATCTCGCCGCTTAATTTCCTATGCTTTAGTGGGGGTCTGGGCTTTGGTGGCGATCGCTTTGAGGCAATGGGAGCTGAATCCCGCCATTCAATGGACGGCAGTGATCGGAGCAGTGGTCATTGTAGTCTTGTCGATCCAAAAACTATTCAAGAGACCAGTTTGGCAAAACGCCTGATGGCTGTTGTTTTAACAAAGTTGGCCCGAGCCTAAACCAAGGATTCACGATCATTGACCATTTGTTGTTTGAGTTGCTTGGCGGCCAAGGTATACCCTCCATCCGCCGCATCGATGAAATGGACCTCCTTTTCGCTACCCGCATGCAACAAACAAGTCATGATGGCTCGATCGGCAACATGGATGCCATAGTAGATTTGTCCGTCTTGATGAAGCGATTCGAGGTATTGTTGCCACTTTTGGCGATCTTCCGGATGACAGTTGAGGACCATTTTCAGACTACCATCAAATTTTTTAAAATCAGAGGCTGCCACTTGGTAATCTTTTAGTCGATGCAGTTCGTAGATGTCTACTTTCACTTTCAGTTTGAATTGCATCGCCAATTGAGTAATCCAAGTTTCAAACTTAATCCAAGCCAAACGTAGACGAAACTTCAAGCCACTGGCTTGACCACTTACTGCTTTGGCTTCATTTTTTAATTCATCGCTTGAATGGGCAATATTCAGATTCGTCATCGTAATGGGATGAAAATCTTCTTCCTGTCCAAAAATATGGTAGAGCTGTTTCATGATATCGTCCAACAATTGCTGGGTATCCTGCGATCTGAGCAAGATAATGGTAGAAATGGTTTCTCCTCGGCTACTTGGAATGTCTTGCCAACGGCAAGTAAATCCCGTGAAATCAGCTAAAATATTGGCTTGCTTTTTCTGGCGAATCAAATACTTTTGTCCTACCCATTCATCTTTGAGCAATTGCTCCGCAGCAATCAATGCCTCTCCACTCAAGATGGCCTGATGATAGTACTCACTGACTCTCAATTTTGCAACTTTCAACGCCTTTCCCCGGTCGTGTAAATCTTTTAGGGGGATCAGTGCTACGCGCAATTGTAGGTCAAAAAAAGCCTTTACCTTCTGTGCCGTATCATACAAGATATCATGGGCCAATGTTGTCAAATGAGGAGGAATCAAACAAGTGATGCCATCCCCCCCAAATACGAATGGGAAATCCATCCCCTCGTTGGCATTAGACAAAGCCATGGCCGCCAGTCCTCCCGCGGCATTGACATCTTTGTATCGCCCATTTTCGATGGCTTGCGTCGAATTGACGACATCCGTTAGAGCGATCCACCAATCCGCTGGTACGTTTTGATGGTGCTTGCTCTGTAGCACATCGGCAAAAGAATCAAGCAGGGGAAGATTTTGATAAAATTGAGCAGAGTTGGCCATAAGCGATGAAACTAGGAATCAAATGGGTACTACTTATCAAATTGAGCATTTGTACAAGGGGAAATGAAGCAGAACGAATGCACAGAATGTCGCTATTGGTTTTCATTTCTACTGCTAAGATAGAATCCTTTTCGGCAATTGTGGAATAAATCCTGATTCCTCCAAAATTTCAGCAGTTGCTCATCTGATGCTGGCTTAGGGGTTGAGCGCTG
>JBCCSR010000820.1:0-3409 GCA_039199865.1 Bacteroidota bacterium | reverse complement strand
GTAGCAGTAAAGCTGAGTCGTCGATTCAGTTCCCAAATAGCCACCAGTGAAATATCGTGGCGGGTGTCAAAACGTGGAGCAAAACTTTTGCCTTCGTTGATCTCATCAAACTGCCGTCGAGCCCAAGAAAGGGTGTAACCTGCCCAGCCCGTGAGTTTGCCTTTTGTCTTTTCTAAATACCACTCATTGCCGTAGCTCCAACCATCGCCAAAGACAAACTCTTCGTTTAGCTCATCGTTGATAAAAAGATCCGCACCATCCCGAAAATCCACTTGATTGTTGCTCCATTTGTAATACGCCTCTGAGGAAAAAAGTAAATCATCACTGATAGACCAGACTGCGCCAGCAGCAATTTGGTTGGACCGCTGGGGAGCCACTACTTGGTCGGAGGGATACCATAGGTCGGTGGGTAAGGAAATGGCCGAATTGGAAACCAAGTGGATGAACTGAGCCATATGGGTATAACTGGCTTTGAGCGACACCTTATCGGATAGACTAAATCGACTTGAGAACCGAGGTTCGATGGCGGCATAAAATTCATTGTTTTGAAATCCCGAAAAACGAAGCCCCGCCATGAGCTTGATGCGATCATTCACTTCAAAATCATCGGATAGATAAGCGGCAAATTCACTAGCTGTAAAATTTTGACCCGCCTCAAAGCTAAATGTTCCTTCCTCATCTCCTCCTTCCAAACGACCAATTTCAAATTGATGAAAAGTAGCGCCAATCCCAAAACGAATATTGTGTTGGTTGGTTGGACTGTAGAAAAAATCTGTTTTGACATTGTAATCTCGGATACCCGAGCCCAACTCAAAAGAAGCCACGTTTTGCAATTCATTTTGAATCAAATAATTGTAATCCGAAATGGTGGCCGTTGTATTGGAAAAGAGTTTGGGAGAAAAAATGTGATTCCAACGGAAGGTCAGTGAAGTGTTGCCCCAATCAAAATTGAAATCGAATCCATCTCCTTGAAAACGAAAAAAATCACGACCATAGTAGGAGCTGACAAAAAGTTTGTCTTTTGAACTAAGGTCAAAATTGAACTTTAGATTCAAGTCGTGGAAGGAATAATCGGGGATGGGATCAAAGTCCTCATCGTCTTCATTGGCATTGTTGATCAAGCGTGTAAAGATATCGACATAGGTTCTTCTTCCAGACAAGATAAAGGAGCTTTTGTCTTTTTGGATCGGACCTTCCAAAGTCAGTCTCGAAGAGATTAGGCCGATTCCGCCAGTACCGGAAAATTCTTTTCGATTGCCCTATTTTAGTTTGACATCAATTACCGAAGACAAACGACCGCCATATTGAGGAGGAAAGCCCCCCTTGAACAATTGTACATCTTTTATGGCATCTGAATTGAAAGTACTGAAAAAACCAAATAGGTGGGAGGGATTGTAAATGATGGCTTCATCAAGGATAAATAAGTTTTGATCGGGACTTCCACCTCTGACGACAATTCCCGTTGTTCCTTCCCCTCCTGATTTTATTCCGGGTTTGAGTTGCAGGGTTTTGATGATATCGACTTCACCAAAAATAGCGGGTAAGAGTTTCGCCTCCCTGACCGTAATCTTATCCAAACTCATCTGGGTTGAATTGAGCACCTCTTTGTTCGACTCTGCACTGACAACCACTTCTTCCAGGATATTGCCCGGCTTGAGATCAATGTTGATGGTGGTATCTCTGCGGCTTTGCAAAACCCTTTTTTGGGAAGCATAACCGATAAATGAGTACAACAGATCAATTGACGTATTAGGGACTTCCAGACTGTAAAATCCATATTCATTACTGACCGTACCGGTTTTGAGTGCAGCGCAATAAACCGTTGCTCCGATCAAGGTTTCTCCAGTTGCTGCATCTTTGATATAGCCACTAAGGGTGAAGGAATTTTGAGCCAATATACAATTGGTAAACAACAAAAAGAGTGCAGTAGGAACAAATGCTTTCATGGAAAAATTGAGCTTGGGCGTTTGGGCATGAATCAAACTGACGTTGTCATCATTCAGCCCTTAAGATGAGCGAAAAATATTAGAAAGTCGAACTTAGACCACGAAATATGATGAATTTTACTTATTAGCACTATTGTCCGACAAAAAGGAACAAAGTATTTGATTCATCATTACGGGAATGCTCGATTGAACCTTACTTTTGCGCTGCTCGTTCAATGAATTGGACGGCTTCATTTTAAACCAACCTAAAAAGTACCTATTCATGCGAGAAAAAAAGGTAGTTGAATCTAAAACCATCATGACGGAGATGATTATGCCCAACGACACCAATCCTCTGGGCAACCTCATGGGAGGCAATTTATTGAGGTGGATGGATATTGTTGGCGGCATTTGCGCTGGTAAGCACTGTGAGGCACACGTTGTCACCGCTTCTGTAGATCATGTATCTTTTCAAAAACCTATCCACCTCGGCGACGTTATAACTATTGAGGCCTCAGTTACGCGTGCCTTCAAATCATCGGTAGAAGTGTATGTTGAGGTCTTTGCTGCGGATATTAAGGGCGGCTCCAACCGTCGAAGTAATCATGCGTACTTCACTTTTGTTGGTATTGATGATGAGTCAAAAAAGCCCATTGTGATACCTCGGGTATTGCCACTTAGTAGAGAGGAGCAAGATCTTTACGATGCGGCCTCTCGCCGCCGAGAGATTAGACTGATTCTCAGTGGTCGACTAAGACCAGAGGATGCTACCGAAGTCAAGAACTATTTTTTAGAGCGTTAGTTCCCCGTAAATGTACTTAGCTGTAGTAGGAAGTGGAGCTTGCTGCCGAAAAATTAGAAGAGATTTTTTGAATTTTGCGAAAAACTTATCGTTCAATACATGGAGTAGGTACTCCATCCACAAAATATTTTCTTCTCGATGAGGTTTATACTTATGAAAAAGCGCTCTTGGTCGGGGTATTTCAATTGCTAAAATAAAGAATGATGAAAGATTCACTGCTTTTGCGGGTCCTTGCGGTACTCGGTATTTACTTAGCCATTACTTTTTTTGGAGGTGACATGGGGCGAAAAATAATGTACCCAATCGTATTATTGGTGACTTTCTTACATGAATTTGGTCATGCACTTGGTGCTATTTTCACTGGTGGGACGGTAGAGGCGCTACAGATTAGTGGAGATGGCAGTGGCTTTGCCATGACGAGGGGAGGTTCAAGGTCCATTATTTTAATGGGGGGATACTTGGGGAGCGCCATATTAGGAAATCTAATTTTTTATTTGGGTGCGCTTGGTGGACGATTCTCCAAGGTGACCACTTATATTTTGGCAGTTTTTATGGTCCTATCCGCTGTAATGTGGTTCAACTCATTCTACACCACCGGGTTTCTATTGCTTTTTGCCTTTGGCTTGTACCTCATTGCTAAAAATACAGATTTGGATGGAGAGGTATTGATGTTCTTGGGCCT
>JBCCSR010000819.1:0-3410 GCA_039199865.1 Bacteroidota bacterium | reverse complement strand
GTTGTAGACTCTGAATCAATTGCTGATTCTCTTTTGGTGTACCTACCGTAAAGCGCAAGCAACCTTCACAGAGCAAAACCTTGGAGCGATCCCTGACAATAATTTTTTGTTCGAGCAAGTATCGATAGACGATCTTGGGTTGAGTCATTTTTACCAACAAAAAATTAGCATCAGAGGGATAAATCATCTGGATAAAAGGCATTTTTTTCAAGGCAATACTCAAGCGTTCTCGTTCCTGGCAAGTCTCCCCCAATTGCTTTTGTATTTCCGTATGATTTTCGAGCGCTTTTAATGCAGCTTGTTGACTCAGGGTATTGATGTTGTAGGGGGGCTTTGTTTTGTTGAATAATTGGATGATTGCCCCATTCGCAAATGCCATTCCCAATCGGATACCTGCCAAACCCCAGGCCTTTGAAAAAGTTTGCAAAACAACCAAGTTATTGTACTGGGCTAGAAGTTCCGTGCAACTGGTTTGCCCAGAGAAATCAATGTAAGCTTCGTCAATGACCACGATTCCCTGAAAGTTTTTGAGCAAGGTAGTAATGGCTTGGCGTTCTATGCTATTCCCGGTAGGATTGTTGGGACTACAGATAAATAAAAGTTTGGATTGTTGATTGGCTTTCGCCAAAATCTGCGCTACATCGAGTTGAAAATTGGACTGGAGTGGAACGGTCTTGATGGCAACGGCAGATAGCGCAGCGGATACTTTATACATCCCGTAGGTCGGTGGTAGGGTAAGAATATGATCCTGGCCGGGGCGACAAAAAATACGGATCAGCAAATCGATGGCTTCATCGCTACCATTGCCCAGAAAAATTTGTTGAGGATCGACACCTTTAATGCTGGCAATTTTATTTTTCAAGGCTTTTTGTAAGGGATCCGGATACCGATTGAGCCCTGTTTCATAGGGGTTTTCATTGGCATCAAGAAAAACATCGGCCCTACCCGTAAACTCACTTCTCGCAGAAGAGTACGCTTGCATTTGGAGCACATTGGGCCGAACCAGTTGTTCGAGATCAATTTCCTTTTTGATTTTCATCTGTCTATTTTTCATTTGAGGTGAAGGTCAAATGGACGTTTGGTAGTATTATTTTTTGATGTTGGTAGTACTACTTTTTGATGGATTGTAATCGAACACTCACTGCATTCTTGTGTGCCTGAAGCGCTTCGGCAGCAGCCATGGTTTCTACGGTCTGACCGATATTGACCAAGCCCTCTGGACTCAATTTTTGAAAAGTAATCTTTCTGACAAAAGCATCTAGATTCAATCCACTGTAGGCTCGGGCAAAACCATTGGTTGGTAAAGTATGATTTGTTCCGGAAGCATAATCTCCAACGGATTCTGGCGTGTAATGTCCCAGAAATACGGAACCTGCATTCTGAATGGCATTCGCAACTTCATCGGGTTCTTCTAAAGCTAGAATCAAATGCTCGGGCGCATAGCGATTAATAATTTGAATGGCATTCGCTTCATTTTCTACGATAATAGCGGGGCTATTGGCTAGGGCCTGTCGAGCAATCGTGGCGCGTGGAAGACTACTCAGTTGCGTGTCGATCGCCGATAGAATATCCTTGACTTTTTCTTCACTGTAAGCCAGCAAAACAACTTGGCTATCGGTACCGTGCTCTGCTTGAGACAACAAATCAGAGGCAACAAAATCTGGAGGGGCAGTATTGTCTGCAAAAACCAAGACTTCTGAGGGGCCAGCGGGCATATCAATTGCGGTCCCTTGCCGATTGACCATCTGCTTGGCGGCGGTGACGTATTGATTTCCGGGGCCAAATATTTTGTAAACCGCTGGGATGCTTTCCGTTCCGTAGGCCATGGCGGCAACCGCTTGTGCTCCACCTGCCTTGAAGATTTGCTGAATGCCACAGAGTTGAGCAGCATAGAGGATCGCTGGATGGACGGTCCCGTCTTTTTGCGGCGGGGTGCAAATGACAACTTCTTGGCAATTGGCAATTCGGGCAGGGATCCCCAGCATAAGGACAGTGGAAATCAACGGAGCGGTCCCACCGGGAATATACAAACCCACCTTTTCAATACCCACACTTTTTTGCCAACAAGTAACTCCCGGCATCGTTTCTACCATTTGAGCAGCCGTTTGTTGGTGTTGGTGAAATTGTTCGATGTTTTTTTTGGCAATCTGTAAGGCGGTCTTGAGTTGATCTTCCACCAAGGCATCAGCGGCAGCCAGTTCGCTAGGACTTACCCGTAGACTATCCAGGGCTACTTGGTCAAATTTTAAACTAAAGGCCTTGATGGCTTCGTCGCCTCGATCTTTGACGGCTTCTAAGATTTCCGCTACCGCACTTTCGAGGTTCACGGCTTCCTGTAGCGGGCGTTGTAACAACTGTTGTAAATTGGTTTCGCTGGGATTTTGATAAATGCGCATCATGGTCGTAGCATTAGATTGATTTAAAGAATCATTTTTTCAATAGGAATAATCAGGATACCTTCAGCACCTTTGGCTTTGAGTTGACTGATGATTTCCCAAAAGTCTTGCTCTTTGATGACGGTATGTACGGAGCTCCAGCCTTCTTTGGCCAGGGGCATGACCGTTGGACTTTTCATACCGGGAAGAATTTTGATGATGTCCTCAATTCCTTGATCTGGAACATTCATCAGTAGGTATTTGTTGTTTTTGGCGGCCAATACTGATTTGATACGGAAAATAAGTTGCTCATAAATGGTTTGAACGCTGGTAGGCAAGTTTGGAGGAGCAACGATACAAGCTTCCGACTGAAGCACCACTTCTCGTTCGATGAGGTTGTTTTTAAAAAGGGTACTTCCCGAACTGACCAAGTCACAAATGGCATCTGCCAAACCAATATTGGGCGCAATTTCTACAGAGCCGGATATTTCGTGAATATCTGCCCGCAATTGCTTGGCTTCTAGAAATTGGCGTAGTGAGTTGGGATAGGAAGTGGCAATTCTTTTTCCGTTGAGATAGTCAAGTCCCGGGTAATCGACTGACTTGGGAACAGCAATGGAGAGGCGACATTTAGAAAAGCCCAATTGAAGTACTTTTTTGATATTGCATTGCTTTTCCAAGACCAGGTTTTCGCCAATAATACCCAGATGAGCTACTCCATCTTCGATATACTTGGGGATATCTGAATTGCGCAAATAGAGTACTTCCAGCGGAAAGTTACGGGCGGCAGCTTTGAGTTGATCCTTGCCATTGTCGATTTTGATGCTGCACTCTCGGAGGATTTTTAGGGAATCTTCGTTAAGTCTTCCCGATTTTTGTATGGCAATTTTAAGTTTCTCCTGCATAGTGGGCTTTGGCTAATTGATGAATAAAAAAAAGAGGCTTACCAAACAAATGGTAAGCCTCTTTCACGATAGTTTAAAATTAATTATTCCATACGCATTACCATCTGTTTTGGGAACAGTTTAAATGATG
>JBCCSR010000818.1:0-3411 GCA_039199865.1 Bacteroidota bacterium | reverse complement strand
TCACATCTTCCAGCTCCATTTTTTTGCCCTTGTACTTCATTTCAATGACCTTCGACTTTAGCAAATTCATTTGCTTGTTGTATTTCTCGATATAAATTTTTGAGGGCCCTTCTCCCGGAGTTTTGGATGTTTTTTCCCTCAAGGCATAGAAGTGATCGGCATTGGAGGTGATGATTTTTGATAGAAATGTGCTTTTGGGTTCTTTTAACTCTTGCCCCCACTTGATATAATAAGGCAACTCTTTTCCTTGGGCAGCAGCAAATGAGGCGGCATAAGCAGTGATAAACAAAACGAGTAGGATCTTTTTCATTGCGTTGATTGCTATTTTTTCAGGTTTCAATCGATCACGGCATTGAGCGATGTGATTCATTGTTACAACGAAAGTAAGATAAAAAAAAGTGTGAGGCAAAAGTCGTCCGAAGCACCAAAGACTTGCTTCTTATTGGATAAAGAGACCAGAAGATGGCTTGGATGGAGTTTTGGGGAAGGAAAAATAGGGTGTAGGCCCCAAGAATTGATCGAAGGTTTGTTTAATCTACAAAGGAATACTTTCCTCCTCGATCGCTCTTTGTTATCCTCTTCTTTTTTGCCTCGAGTATTGCTGGCAAATGGGAATTTTACTATCTCAATGTCCCAGATGGAGGAATTGAATTGCAGAAATATTTACCAAATATCCGGAACAAAAATTATTCTGTCGATTGATCCAGTAGCCTTCTACCTAGCGCCCCAGCGACCTGTATTTAGCGGCATTGGTCGCATCAATCTTGGTCATCACTCGCCTGACGGTCGACTTTTGATTGCTCTGGGCAACTTTGAAAATGTCGATGACTTCATTGGTTTTGGCATTGGAGAACATCTGTAGAATCATCGAGTTGGGATAAGCCCGATCTACTTTCCCGATTTGTTCCAACACTTGTACCATGATGACTTTACTCGACTCTGGGTCGTCATGCATGTTGTCCAGGCCCAAGCGGTGATAATCATACATACCTTGACGGAAAGGACGAACCCGAGGATTAAGCACACTTTCAACCATCCAATAGCGGTTTCGATTGCTGTCAACAGCTCTCCAACCCCGAAAACGAGCCGCAGCTCCCGGAGGAACGATAGTGACGATTTCCTGGGCAACTTGGAAGTAATTCTCTCCACCAAATGGAGAAAAAGTATCGTAGTCGAGTCCCAAAATGAAATAAACGTAGAAGGAGAGGACAGCAGTCAGATTGTCCCGATAGGTGTTGCGACTGTATTCCAGTGGTTGAAATTGTTCGTAAGTAAACTGGACATCTTTGTCTTGATGAGAAAGAATGATGGATTCGTAATTGCTATTGTAAACGGGTCGAACTGCTTGGATTTGCATATCCGCGCTAAACTCCGTTGGCGATATCTCATCTCGGATGTTTAATTGAATATTGCATTTGATGCGCTCTTGGGTTTCAAAAGCATCCTCGGTCCACTTGGTATTATTGAGAAAGGCTTGCATCGCATTTTCTAAATCTTCGAATACCTTGGGATCTGCCGTTTGCAGCTTCGGCGTATTGATGTTGACTTGAAATTCCATTTCTTGAGCCCAAATGAAGGTGGAAAGCATCAATAGACAGATGGAGAGGAGAATTCGTTTCATATTTTTAGTGGCTTAAATGGTCTTTTTAAACGAAATTACGGAGTTGGCTTAAACCACCTCCTTGTTAATAACTTTCAAAAGCTCGTTTACAATATCTACGGCTACCGCTTTTTTTGATTTTAATTCAAAATCGATCACTTTTTGATCATCGTGGATGATTCGGATCTTGTTGGTATCGTGATTGAACCCGGCTCCTTTGTCTCTCAGAGAATTGAGTACAATAAAGTCGAAATTCTTTTTTATCCGTTTTTGTTGCGCATATTCCAATTCATTGTTGGTTTCTAGGGCAAAACCGACGATAATTTGCTGATCGGTCTTCATTTTCCCCAAGTGAGCGGCAATATCTGGGGTTTTTTCTAGTTGAATCGACAGATCATCCGTTTTTTTCTTGATCTTTTTATCCGCAATGGCGGCTGGTCGATAATCAGCGACTGCTGCAGCCAAAATGACCACTTCACAATGGGGGAAATGTTGTAATGCGGATTCATACATCTCTTGGGCCGTTCCAATTCGTGTGGTTTTGACATTGGGATGGCTAGCCGATAATTTGGATGGTCCCAAGACCAAATGAACTTTTGCTCCCCGACTGGCCAGCTCTTCTGCCAAAGCCAAACCCATCTTCCCGGATGAACGATTGCCAATGAAGCGAACTGGATCGAGTGGCTCGTAAGTGGGCCCAGCAGTAATCAGTACGGTTTTTCCCAACAAATCTTGTTTTTGGACGAAAAAGCTATTCAATAGACTTACAATTTCTTCTGGTTCTGCCATCCGACCGGCGCCGACCAAACCACTAGCCAATTCTCCACTTGTAGCAGGTATCATAATATTGCCGTACTCTTGAAGTTTCTCTAAGCTTCGTTTGGTGGAAGGATGTTTATACATGTCCAAATCCATAGCAGGTGCAAAATACACAGGACATTTGGCCGATAAATAGGTTGCCAACAATAAATTATCACACTCGCCATTTGTCATTTTTGACAAGGTATTAGCTGTTGCTGGAGCAATGAGTATGTAATCTGCCCAAAGTCCAAGTTCAACATGATTGTTCCACAATTCATTTTCTTCTTCTTTATCATAAAAAGTAGAATGAACAGGATTCTTCGAAAGTGTGGACAACGTAAGCGGAGTGATAAAATCTTTGGAGGCAGGAGTCATAACTACCTGTACTTCTGCTCCTGATTTTATAAATAAACGAACCAGACTGGCCGTTTTGTACGCGGCGATCCCGGCAGTGATGCCTAAAAGAATTTTTTTACCGCCGAAGATGGACATTATTCTGAATCTGGAGTTCTATGATAAACTCTGTCTTCCAACCATTCTTCTACAGCAATTGCTGTTGGTTTTGGAAGCTTTTCATAAAACTTAGATACCTCTATTTGTTCTTTGTTTTCAAAAACCTCTTCTAAACTGTCGTTGTATGTTGCAAACTCATCCAGTTTTTCAATCAATTCTTTCTTTAAGTCCGTATTGATTTGAGTTGCTCTTTTTGCAATGATGGATATCGCCTCATAGATATTTTCTGTTGGCGCTTCAATTTGGTCTTTGTTATACGTTATTGTAGTAACTGAGGCTTTGGTTTCTTTATAGTTCATAATTAACTCTTTACTAACTGTTTTTGTTTTTCCTTAATCTCGGCTAACATTTCACCGGTTTCTTTCAAGTATTTGGTCTTTGGAAAGTTTCTCAACAACTTATCATATGCTGCAATCGCATCATTAATTCTTTCTTCTTTCTTTCTTGTTGTGCTTACCAATACCAAATCATGAAATGCTCTAAATCTGTAATATAGT
>JBCCSR010000817.1:0-3414 GCA_039199865.1 Bacteroidota bacterium | reverse complement strand
GCGGCAATTTTGATTTGCTCTTTGATCAAATCGTGGTCAATGACCTCTTCCGTCACTGTATGCTCGACTTGAATACGAGTATTCATTTCCATAAAGTAGAAATTGCGATGTTTGTCTACCAAAAACTCAACCGTTCCTACTCCTTCATAATTAATGGCTTTACCTGCTTGGATGGCAGCTTCTCCCATGGCGGTTCTCAGCTCAGGCGTCATAAATGGAGAAGGAGATTCCTCTACCAATTTTTGGTGCCGACGCTGAATGGAGCAGTCTCTCTCGGACAAGTGACAAACCCGGCCTTCTTGATCTCCCGCAATTTGGATCTCAATGTGTCGAGGTTCTTCGATGAATTTTTCTACGTAGATTCCATCATTAGCAAAGGCTGATTTGGCTTCCTGTCGGGCCAAATCCCAATTGCTCTCAAACTCACTTGCCTCCCAAACGATACGCATTCCGCGGCCACCTCCTCCTGCCGTTGCTTTCAGAATGACGGGATAACCAATTTCTTCCGCGATTTTCAAGCCCGTTTTGAGGTCTTTCAACAAACCATCAGAACCTGGTACTACGGGTACTCCGGCTTTGATCATGGTATCTTTTGCCGTAATCTTGTCTCCCATTTTCCGAATTTGCTCGGGAGTGGGTCCAATAAATTTGATCCCATATTCCGTACAGACCTCAGCAAAATCAGCGTTTTCCGCAAGGAAACCATAACCCGGATGGATGGCATCAGCGTTGGTGATTTCGGCCGTGGCCATGATTTGTGGAATATTCAAATAGGAAAGGGATGAAGATGGAGGTCCGATACAGACCGCTTCATCGGCAAAACGAACGTGCAAACTTTCCTGGTCGGCAGTAGAGTAAATGGCCACCGTTTGGATGCCCATCTCCTTGCAGGTCCGGATAATTCTTAAGGCTATTTCGCCTCGATTGGCGATAAGAATTTTCTTAAACATATACTTTTTCTTGATGGCTAAGCCCATCCAAGGGCAAATGATGATTCGACAACCCAACAAATGGTATCACATGAAAAGATGACCGACAAGTAGTCATACAGCATCTTAACCTTTGGGGTCTACCAAGAATAGCAACTGATCATACTGAACTGGAGAAGCATCGTCAATCATTACTTTCACGATTTTTCCACTCACCTCAGATTCAATCTCGTTGAATAGTTTCATGGCTTCCACAATGCAAACCACTGTTCCTTCGCTGATGGTATCACCGGGTTTTACGTATTGTGGTTTGCCCGGAGAAGCAGAACGGTAGAAAGTACCGACGATTGGAGAACGAATTTCCACGTAGGAGCTAGTGTCCTCGGCGGGAGTAGCTTCCGCTTGAGGCTTATCACTCTGGTCACTGGCAGAACTGTCTTTGGCCGCAGCGGGGGGAACCGCAGGAGGTACAGACTGCACCTGCATGGGCTGAATTGGGGCGGTCGTAACCGGAACGATTTGCTGTTGTGGCTGAACAATCTGTGTGGCTTTACTTCGACCATATTTTTTGGTACGAATTGACAGACTGAATTCACCATCTCTCATTTTGAATTCCGTCAGGTTAGACTTGTTGATTAATTTAATGAGTTCTTGAATCTCTTTAAAATTCATAAGGCTTTTATTGTTTTACACGTTCAACATAGCTGGCGGTCCGGGTATCAATTTTGATCATATCTCCTTCATTGATAAAGAGAGGAACCTTAATTTCAGCTCCGGTCTCCATTTTAGCTGGTTTTTGTGCATTGGTTGCAGTGTCTCCCCTTACTCCAGGTTCAGTGTACGTAACTTTTAGCTCGACGTACTGTGGCATATCTAATGTAAGTGGAATATCTTTTGCGGCATGAAACAAAATCTCGACGTTAGTTCCCTCCTTCAACAATTTGGGATTATCAATCAATTTCACCTCAATCATCGTCTGCTCGTAGGTCTCATTGTCCATAAAATGAAATCCCATATCGTCATTGTACAGAAACTGAAATTTTCGTCGCTCCACTCTGACTGTACTGATTTTGTGCCCTGCGGGAAAGGTATGATCGAGTACTTTCCCAGAGGTCAAACTTTTGAGTTTGGTCCGTACAAAAGCATTTCCCTTTCCTGGTTTAACATGCTGAAATTCAACCACTGAGAAAATATCATGGTTGAAATCAATACAGAGTCCATTTCGAATATCTGAGGTATTTGCCATTACTGTAAAAGGTCTAATCGTTTAAATAATGGTGCAAAGATAAAATTTCAGGGCTTAATTTTCGCTTCCGACTCACTTAAAAAATACTTTATCGTCATACGAGCGATCCCTTTCAATTGTCCGTTGTCAATATGCCCAGGTCAAATAGGTAGATCCCCAGGTAAAGCCACCACCAAAAGCAGTGAGAATAATTTTATCCCCCTTATTGAACTGATCTTCAAAATCCCACAAACACAAAGGCAAAGTCCCGGCAGTTGTATTGCCGTATTTGTGAATGTTTACCACTACTTTTTCAATGGGAAAATCAAGGCCATTGGCCACCGAATTGATGATCCGAATATTGGCTTGATGAGGGATAATCCAGTCGACATCATCATTAGTCAGCTGGTTTCTCTCCATGAGTTCCTTCGTAGTAGAAATCATGCCTTTTACGGCAGCTTTAAAAACGGGTCGACCATCTTGAAAAACGTAATGTTCCCTCGCAGCAACAGTTGCAGCAGAAGGTGGTTTGAGTGAGCCTCCAGCGGCCATATTCAAATACTGTCGACCTGCTCCATCTGCGCGCAAGATGGCATCTTGCAAGCCATTGCCCTCCTCATTGGGTTCCAACAACACGGCTCCTCCTCCATCTCCAAAAATGACACAAGTGGTACGATCCGTGTAATCAAGAATGGAAGACATGTAATCCAAGCCAACAATAATCACTTTTTTGTAAGTCCCCGTTTCTACAAACTTAGAACCCGTGGAAAGGGCATAGAGAAAGCCCGAGCAGGCAGCATTGATGTCATAACCAAAAGCATTTCTAATGCCTACCTTATCGCAAATGGTGTTGGCCGTATCGGGAAAAACACGATCTCCGGTAATGGTCGCACAGATCAGCATTTCTACTTCTTCGGGTTTCGTTCCCGTTTTTTCGAGCAGCCCCTTTACCATTTCGTATCCCATATCAGAAGCGGCCAGTCCCTCCCCTTTCATGATCCGTCTTTCTTTGATTCCCGTTCTACTCTGAATCCATTCATCACTGGTTTCTACCATCGTCTCCAGTTCCTTATTCGTCAAAATATAATCTGGAACATATCCGCAAACGCCAGTAATTGCTGCTAATCGCTTTGCCATATTTATAATCGGTGTTTTTACTATTGCTAGGTTAATGTTTCTGCCTAGGCAGCAAAGGTCATTGACCCTCTTGGTGTAGTTTTAAATGATCTTAAAAATGAATTTTCTCCTCCTTTTTTTGTG
>JBCCSR010000816.1:0-3419 GCA_039199865.1 Bacteroidota bacterium | reverse complement strand
GATACGCCGGGGCACCAGGATTTTGCGGAAGATACCTTTCGGACTTTGACGGCCGTGGATAGTGTTATTGTTGTCATTGACGTAGCCAAAGGGGTAGAGCCTCAAACCGAAAAACTGGTCAAGGTCTGCCGGATGCGCAACACTCCCATTATTGTATTTATCAACAAATTGGATCGCGAGGGGAAAGATGGTTTTGACTTGCTCGATGAGCTCGAACAAAAACTAGGCTTAACCGTTAATCCGCTGTCTTGGCCTATTGGTATGGGGCAGCGATTCAAGGGGGTCTACAATTTGTACGAAAAAAAGCTTTGTCTCTTTAGTGCGCACGGAAAGCAACAGGAGGAAGAAACCATCGAAATTACAGATCTGACTGACAAACAGTTGGACAAATATGTTGGAGAATCAGCGGCCAATGAATTGCGGGAAGAGATTACGATGATCCAAGAGGTCTATCCCGAGTTGGAATTGGAAGATTATCTGGAGGGAGAAATTTCTCCGGTATTTTTTGGTAGTGCGATCAATAATTTCGGCGTCAAGGAGTTACTCGATTGTTTTATTGATATTGCTCCCAAGCCTCTGCCTCGGCAGACGGAGGAAAGGACGGTGAAACCCACCGAAAATCAGTTTTCTGGCTTTGTTTTTAAAATTCACGCCAATATCGACCCTCGCCATCGCGATCGGATTGCTTTTCTTCGTGTCTGCTCTGGCCGCTTTGAGCGAAATACCAATTATTTGCACGTGCGCAACAATAAAAAAATGAAGTTTTCGAATCCCACTTCCTTCATGGCGGCCAGGAAAGAAATTATTGAAGCGGCTTTTCCCGGAGATATCGTTGGTTTGTACGATTCGGGAAACTTTAAAATTGGAGATTCCGTTACAGGGGGAGAACAGTTGAATTTTAAAGGCATTCCGAGTTTTTCGCCAGAGCAATTTCGCTATGTCAATAACGCAAATCCGCTTAAATCAAAACAACTGGCCAAGGGAATCGAACAATTGATGGATGAAGGAGTGGCACAATTATTTGTAAAAGAAGAAAATGGTCGGAAGATCATCGGGACGGTAGGTGCACTACAGTTTGAGGTCATCCAATATCGGCTCGAACACGAATATGGTGCTTCTTGCTCGTACGAGCCCATCAATTTGCACAAAGCTTGTTGGGTAGAATGCGATGATCCGGAGGTATTTAAAGCCTTTAAAAGCCGTCGACATCGAGATATGGCCAGAGATAAAGATGAGAAAGTAGTGTTTTTGGCGGAATCTGCCTGGACTTTAAAAATGGCACAAGAGAATTTCCCAGAAGTGAAATTTCATTTTACCTCCGAGTTTTAGAAGGGCCCATCAATTAAAAAAACTGATTTCAATCATACAACATTTTAAAATCAAATGGCACAAGAAGATCAATTCAAAAAAGTAGTGGCTCACTGCAAGGAATACGGTTTTATTTACCAATCCAGTGAGATTTACGATGGCTTGGGCGCCACTTACGATTATGGGCCCTATGGGGTGGAGTTGAAAAACAACATCAAAAACTATTGGTGGAAAGCCATGGTTCACAATCATGAAAACATAGTCGGGATCGATGCCGCCATTTTTATGCATCCCAAGACCTGGAAAGCCTCCGGGCACGTCGATGCATTCAACGATCCGATGGTCGACAATAAAGATTCCAAAAAGCGGTACCGAGCAGATGTTTTGGTCGAAGACTATATGGATAAATTAGAGGGAAAGGTTGAAAAAGAGGTCAAGAAGGCGAGAAAGCGTTTTGGCGATTCTTTTGATGAGGAAATGTACAAATCGACCAATCCTCGGGTGAAAGGATATTTAGAGAAAAAAGAGAGCATTGCGCAAAGATTGGCTACCGCGATGACCGACGGCGATATGGCCGATATGAAAGCCTTGATTGAGGAATTGGAAATCGCCTGCCCAGTGAGTGGTACGCGCAACTGGACTGACGTTCGTCAATTCAATCTGATGTTTTCGACTCAATTGGGAAATGTAGCGGGGGAAGAGGGCAAATTGTACTTACGTCCGGAGACGGCCCAGGGGATTTTTGTTAATTTCCTTAATGTACAGAAAACTTCTCGACAAAAAATTCCCTTTGGTATTGCGCAAATTGGAAAGGCCTTCCGAAACGAAATCGTAGCTCGTCAGTTTATTTTCCGGATGCGGGAATTCGAACAAATGGAAATGCAGTTTTTTGTTCGCCCGGGGGAGGAGATGAAATGGTATGAGCACTGGAAGGAGGCTCGTAGAAAATGGCACATGGCCATCGGTACACCCGAAGAAAATATTCGCTTCCACGATCACGATAATTTGGCGCACTATGCCAACGCAGCGGTTGACATTCAATTCAAATTCCCTTTCGGTTTTAAAGAGTTGGAAGGGATCCATTCCCGTACTGATTTTGATTTGTCTAGCCATGCAGAATTATCGGGTAAAAAATTGCAGTATTTTGATCCAGAGCTCAAAGAGAGCTATACTCCTTACGTAGTGGAGACTTCCATTGGTTGTGATCGGATGTTCTTGGCCGTGTTGAGTCAGAGTTTACAAGAAGAAACGGTTCCCGACGCCGAAGGCAAAGAATCTACTCGCGTGGTACTCAAATTGCATCCAGTCTTGGCGCCGATTAAATGTGCAGTCTTGCCATTGGTGAAAAACAAGGAAGAGTTGACGAGCAAAGCGAGAGCTATTTTCGATAAAGTAAAATTTGCTTTTAACTGCCAATACGATGAAAAAGATGCTATTGGTCGACGCTATCGCCGTCAGGATGCCATTGGTACCCCTTATTGTATCACTGTCGATTTCCAGACTCTAGAGGACAATACGGTTACGATTCGCGAACGAGATTCTCTCCAACAGGATCGAATTAAAATCGAAGAGATTGAGCAAATTGTTTTGGAGCGCATTGATATTGGGAAGGTGTTTGCCTAGCTAGTCAAGCATAAAAAATAGGGGGGCGATGTCCAGCAAATGGGCATCGCCCTTTTGCTTTTAAGCGTACAAAAGTCCCTTCTTCGATGAGTAATTTCCCATTTATTCAAGGTTTTCATCTAAGTAGTTACAGTAACTATTGGTTTAGGCTGAATGGGAATTGCTGAAATATTTTGATCCAAGTTGGCAATGCTGGAGAACAAAAAAACAGCCTAAGGCGTCCCTTAAATAAAACATGAAAACCAATTCTCCACCTAGCCCTTCGACCATCCCCTCCTCCTTACAACAACAGGCCAAACTTGCGGGCTTTTTGTGCCTGTTCTTTAGCATTGGGAGCGTGCTACATTATAGCTTGATTGATGTCAAGTTGTTTCTACCCGACGATCCAAATGAGGTATTGCAATTTATTCAGGAGCACAAAACCTTGTTTTACCTGGGAATCTTGGGAGATGTATTGCTTTTTATCGCTGTTTTGGCTATGGCTTTTT
>JBCCSR010000815.1:0-3420 GCA_039199865.1 Bacteroidota bacterium | reverse complement strand
TTTTTCATTATTAATCAAAAACAAAAGATAGGTTTGCTTGTTGTTCTTGAATTTTAATATCTTTTGAATTTCTCCCTCAATGTCCAATCCAGAAAGGGAATTGGACAAAGAACGATAATTGCCTTTTCCATCATTGATTAAGACCTCTCCCCTGCTCGCATCTAAACGGGAAAATTGAGGCAAGAGATCGTATTTATTTCCACCAAGCACCAAATCTTCGTCCCCATCATTATCGAGATCGATGGGCAAAATACTGTTAACCGAAGACAATTGAACGGCGGCAGGTAAATGCTTTAACACAAAATTACCATCCCCCTGATTGAGGGCCAAAACAGAACTAAAATAATTGACTTCTTTGATAAGTGCCTTTTCTCTCTGCTTGGCATCAAAGAGGTCTGACATTTGTTTGTTGGCATAATCTTTATGCAGCAATGCATTCTTTTTGAGGACGCTAAGTTGATCGGTCAATTCTTTCTTGAGAAAAACGGGAACATCTTTTCCCTTTACATTCCTGGAAATGACTTTATCCAAAACCTCATTATTGTCAAAGTCACTGATCCACAATTTGACGGGCTGCTGACTCTCATCAAGATAAAAATTTTGTCCAATATTGCCCAGCACCAAATCTATTTTCCCATCGCCGTTGGCATCCGTCGGAGCAATACTCTGCCACAAGCCATTATAATCAACTAAGTTAGAATTGACCGGTTCAAGCGTCTTGCCATTGTATTGAAAAATGACTGGAAACATCCACTCTCCCGCGACGATCAATTCCTTGTGGGGACCTCCCAAAAGATTCACCCAGCGCGCATCCGTAATCATCCCCAATCGACGCAATAGCGGGGCATGTTTTTCGATGCTATTTTGGAAGTTACCATTTCCAAAATTTTCAAGGAGATAAGAAGTAGGATTCAATCCATAGTTTCCCGGCCGATTTCGACTACCGATAAATACATCCAATTTGCCATCATCGTTGTAGTCAAAAGGCGCCACTACCGCAGTATTCATGTTGTTGTTGGGCAATCCCAATGGACTCGTCTTATAAACTCCCGTGCCATCATTGAGATACAAAACATCTTGATAATTGCGGACATTTTTTTGCAAGTGATTGCCTCCATGCCCCACCATCAAATCAAGATCCTTATCCTGATCGACATCAATAAAACGAACCGCTACTTCTTCATAGAAATTATTATTTTGGAAAACCGGCGTTTCTTTGATGCTAAAGCCACCTTCCGCCTTCCCCAGATACAAAGTGCCTGCCTGATCGGCGGCTCCACTAATGTAGAGATCATCCAGTCCATCACCATTGACATCTCCTACATCTGCGTCGGGGCCTTCTTGAGAGAGCGCAAAGGGGATATTGCGTTCGTAGTAAAAATCGACAAAAGCATTTTCTTGGTGTTTGACAAATTCGGGAAACGAAGCCTTGACCAAAAGTGGATCAGCAGTTGCCTGCGACACCGGACTAGTGTTGCCCTGGTTATAGATAATTTCGTTGACTGTATTGATCTGAATGTCATCGAACATTTGCTCATTGCCATCGGGCCAACGAACAGAGACCGCATCCACCTGCGCAATGCTATCTAGGCCAAAAATAAGATCGTAATCGACAGAAGACTGAAAGCCTCGACTGGGCATTACTTCCTTGGTCAAGGAACCACCAGAATAAGTCAATCTGACTTTGGCGCCAATTGCTTTGGGGTTTTGGGTACTGCCTTTTAGGCGAATCTTACAATAATTGTTGGTTGATTGGTTTTGATAAACCAGTGCTTTTTGATTGATATTATTGACCACCAAATCATAATCTCCATCATTGTCTAAGTCGGCATAAGCCGCCCCATTCGAAAAGGTTTTTTGGTCAAAACCCCATTCGTCTCCCACCGATTGGAAGGCCAATTGTCCCGTATTGCGAAAGACCTTATTTTTGAGCGATACGGAGGGCATCAAACTAATCAAACTATCTAGTTCTTTTTTATTGCCACTAGCCGTCATCTCTTGCATCAGCTCGTTGGCAAAAAAGTCCATAAAATCGCGGTCAATCACATCGTGGAGGATACCATTGCAGACAAACAAATCTGTATTCCGATCATTGTCCATATCAAACATCAAAGCTCCCCAACTCCAATCAGAAGCGGCTACGTCGGCGAAATAGGAAATGTCCTTAAATTGGCCATTGCCATTATTGAGCTGTAGGGTATTGTGCATAAACTGGTAATGAAACCCTTGCTTGACTTTCAATTGGTGGATATTGATATCGTCGAAGCCCGCCATGGTTTTAAGGCGGTATTCGTCGGAAGGGAGCATATCCGTTACAAAGAGATCCATGTAGCCATCGTTGTTGATGTCTGCCACATCGGAGCCCATGGAGGAGTGCGAAATATGCCCAACACGTTTTTCCAACTCTTCCGAAAAAGTCCCATCACCATTGTTCAAATAGAGATAATCTCGTTCAAAAAAATCATTGGAGATGTACAAATCAGGGTATTGATCATCATTGAGGTGGCCCACCGACACGCCTAATCCAAAGCCAATCAAGCTCCCATATATACCTGCTGTTTCGCTTACGTTGGTAAATTGTCCATTGTCGTTCCGCAACAACTTATCTCCTCCCCCTTTCAAAAAATCTTTGACGGGCCAGTCCTTGGCTCTGAGCGAACGTTTGTTGCTGTAGTTGAGGGTATTGACGGGAATGAAGCTATTGTTCAGCAAATAGACATCAAGATCACCATCCAAGTCATAATCGAAGAAAGCAGCATGCGTCGTATAGCCCGCATCATCAAGGCCCATTTGAGCGGCCACTTCCTTGAATTGCAAATTGCCTTGATTAATATAGAGGGAATTTTTTTGGTTGTCTTTAGCCCGATAGCCTGCATTGCAAACGTAGATGTCCAACCAACCATCGTGATTAATGTCTACCATGACTACTCCGGTACTCCACTTGTCCATTTCACTTACGCCAGCTTTTTCGCTGATGTCTTCAAATTGGAAATTGCCCTTGTTGAGGTAAAGTTTATTCGCTCCTAAATTGGAGGTAAAATAAATATCTTGGAGGCCATCATTGTTGAGGTCACCAATGGCGACGCCACCACCGTTGTAGTAATTTCTGTAATTGAAAATATTATAGTCTTCGAAATTTTCCAAGCGATTGACAAAATCGATACCAGTTTGACTGCTATCCAAGGCCACAAATAAGGAATCGGCAGACTTATTTTGACAACTCGTCCAGCAACAAAGCAACAACAATAGAAAGGGAAATGAGGTAAGTTTCGTCATGCAGTTTGTTTTATTTAGCCGAAGATACAATACTCAGAAGTGCATCTAAAATGAGCAGAGGTTATTTTCACGAAGAAAATAACCTCTGCAAACCAGGGTTTTAATCAACTATCGATTAGTACCCGAACTTGACTCAAAATTCTG
>JBCCSR010000814.1:0-3421 GCA_039199865.1 Bacteroidota bacterium | reverse complement strand
GTTTTCGCCAAAACAGGTGCAGATTGGGGGATATATGAACCGCTGCGCGAATACATCGAAGCGGCTGAGATTCATCTAGCATTCGCGCAAAGCATTGTCTACGACACACTGAGTTACAGCGATGAGTTCAAGCTTCATATCCCGCTGATTAGCGAACTAGAAACCGGACGAAGAGCTACTCAAGCATCTGGTCAGCAGGTAGAAGTATTAGCTAGAGAGTCAAAGGCGCAAGCTTCTTCAGCGATTGACTAATTGCTGATCGGTTGTTGAAAATGAAAAAAGAAGAAAAGAAAAATGCCTTCGTCAAGCACCTCTATAATTTGGCCTTATTGAATCAGGGGATGTTGAAGGGAAGTGATTTGACGAATTTCATTAAGCACAGTATTGATTTTCTCAAGTAAGAGAAACGAAAAAATATTATCGTACGCAAGGATAGTGGGTCTCCAATTGACCGACTATCCTTTTTTTAATCTTGAAGATTCCCCGATTTTGCGCCTGGTGTCCGCGTGGAATTTGATTTTTGGGGCTCTTGCGGCGCGATGATACTTCGTGCCTATCCCGAGAAGATTCACTGCTCAGTGGAGAGTTCGGCTTTCAATTTCATTGCCTTTTGCCGATAACTGGAGTCGGGGCTATTAGACAAGTCCTCGAGCAAATCCATAACGGTTGCTTGATTGTTTTGCTTGAGTTCGGCCAGGATCAGGTACCAAGTTGCTTGCTCATAATATTCTTTGTGATTGATGCGACTAAGGGCCAAATGTTCTGCGGCTTTGGCGTATTTGCCCAATTCCAAAGCAGCGAGGCCAGTAAAAAATAGGGCCGCGGGATTTTCGGCGTTTTTTTCGAGAATGACTTGGAAGTAATCCATACTCTCTCGGTAGGATTTGAGATTAAAATATTCGATGCCTTTTTTCATTTCGGGATCTTGGTAATCGACAATTTGGGCTGCTCTCTGCGCGATGAGTGCATCGTTGGCAATTCCTTGATGATAAGCGTAGAAGAGGCGTTCTCCTTCATTTTCTTGCCAATTAAGGTAGGCGGCAGTGGTAAGGATACAGAACAAAATGGCCGCCGCAATTCTATTGAAAAGTACGCGATAGTTTCTAGTGGGAAGTTTTTCGATTTTGGCTTGCACTTTGGTGTTGCTTTGTCGGGTTTTACTTATGATTGCTTCTTGGATCTGCTGGAACTCCAAATGCTCTTCAAAATCGTGTTCATTGGCTAGACCCTCAACTGCGGCAGAGCAGAGAGGACAATCGAGCAAATGCCGTTCGATTCGATGTTGATCCGACTTAGAGAGTTCGGCGTTCAGATATCGTTGGATATCTTGGGCACTTAAGCATTGGGTCTTCGCAAAAATATTTTCCATCGAAGCTGGATTTAAAAAACATTAAGACGCTTCAAAATAACGTTTTAAAAGTCGTTTTCCATTTTGCAAATGGCTTTTTACCTGTTTTAAGGGCAAATTGGTTTCTTGAGCAATTTCTGCATAAGTTCTGTCCTCAAAAAAGAAAAGCTCAATGCAACGTCGTTGAATAGCTTGCAACTGATTCATGGCTTCTGCCAAGCGCTCTTCTTTCGTTTCGGCCTCCTCCTTATTATATAGACGCAGGACCCCCTCATTTTCCATAAATTGATCTTCACTTTTTTCACTTTGTTGAAATATTTCTTCTTGCCGTAGCGTGGATTTGCGTTTGCGGAGTCTACTGAGGCATTCATTTTTGACGACGCTAAACAACCAAGTATTGAATTTATGGATAGATGCATCTGGCATTTTGAGGATGATTTTCTCAAAAATAGCCATTACCGCATCTTTGCTCTCTTCCCGATTTTCCAGATATTTTAGGCATGCTCCATAGATGAGATGAGCATTGCGTTGATACAAAACTCCTACGTATTCCCGATTTCCTGTTTCTTGAAAATACCGAACCAAATCATCGTCAGAGGCATGCTGAAGTTGTTGCTTATCCATGGAATGGACTATAAGATTTTCTCAACAGTTTTCGCCAAAAGGGTCCTGAGTAAAAATAGGAAATCTCAACTAAAAATAATACATTTTTCGAATTTTCGTCTACAAAAAGTTAAGTGGCTAAGCAGAATAAAAATACCAAATATCGATCAACTCAATATCTGGTACTTCCTTCATAGACCTTTCATCCGTAAAGGCTATGTTCGCTCACGATGAATTGCTAGAAAGGAACTAATAATTGATGCTGCCCACAATGTATTCCAAATGTTGGACAAAGTCGCGTTTCTTTTTGCCGGGGGCGTGAATGAAACAATCGATAAATAAAAGTTCATTGGTATTGGCATTGTGGATGAGGTAGCTGACAAAAGGGCCACCCATAAAATCATTGACAATATCCCAAATGCCTCTCGCCTCCAGGGTGTAATGCCCTCCAATATTGATATATTGAGTCAGCATGGGCAAATCAATATCATTGGTGCGCATGTACGTTCCTTCAATCTCGGTACTGATGTATTTTTTGCCAATGGCATTTCTAATGCCCTTCAAGCCTTGCTTCGTCAATTGAGATTGATCGGTGTACGGGATTTTGTGGACAATAATGTTGCTGCTCAAATAATCAGTTTCTTTGCGCATCCAAATGGTCGACTCATCTTGAATGGCCAGGAAATAATCAACGGGAACCCTCATGTCAACATCAAACTGTTTTTTGAGCTTTGCTTTTAAGTCAACATTTTCTCCACCAAAATAAATAGTAGATTCAAACTGCCCCTCATTGGTTTTTTCAATTCTTTTGGACACTGCGGGATAATTGCGTTGGATCACTTCGATCAATTGATCCCTTTGGGCAAATAGGTAGATGAGTAGTTGGCCTTGTGCCCATTTGTCTTTTCCGACAATGATATTGTAGTCTTTTTGTTCTTCCGCTCTCCGTATTTTCTCCTGGCCGATATCTTTGCGAATCATTTTTCCAGCTTCCGAATTGACATCGTTGAAGTCGCCAATCAAAAGGTAGGAGCGCAGTTCTTTTCGGGAGGGCCTTGCTGCAATTTCTGCTGGGGTAAAATGCTTGAGATCGAAAAAGGGCTCGGGTTGTGGCAAAATGGGGTAAGCTGCGGCGAAATAATAACGCAGGGTATCGCCAATATTGCTATCCCACAATTCTTGGTCGGCAATGACGCACAGTTGATTGGAAGAACCGAAAGCGTTTTTGGGAGCGTCCAATTTGTCTCTAACTTCTTCCGAACAACTGCTTAAGCAAAGCAGTAAGAGCAGGCTAAATGCAATTTTTCTCATATTGATTCTAGTCAAATTATAGTTAAGTGTATGATTCATCTTAGCGACAGTTTTTTGTGTGGAAAAGTCGATTTTGACATTTCGTCTTCTATCCGTACAGATGCCTCACTATTTTCTTTTGGTGTGTCTCCTTTTCTTAAGAATTGCTTAATAATTGAC
>JBCCSR010000813.1:0-3421 GCA_039199865.1 Bacteroidota bacterium | reverse complement strand
CAAGTAATGCCAAGCCAACCTCAAAAGCTACAATGAATATTAAAATACGACTCATCCTAATTTTTCACCTAGCCATCATCAATGCTTCATTTTGTCAATACACCCAAGAGAATGAAAAGCACATCCGATTCAAAATGGGAATGGAAATGGGGATAGGATTCAATGAAATCGATCGTGAAGTTTCCTTAAAAAAAATTCCAAGTAATAGTCCGGGAATATACAGTGGATGGGTATTCAAATACCTTCCCCAAAAAACCAATAATATTGCTTTAAACTCCGGAATTAGATACCAAAAGAAAGGCGATTGGAGCTCTAGCTCGGCCATCCATTCTCACATCTTACTGGTTCCGTTTGAACTAGAAATTTACATCTTCAAAGCAAAAAAGATCAATCCGTTTTTAAAACTAGGAACAGCACTTGAGGTCAAACTAAACCAAGGCGATTCAGACTTTTTTGAAAGGAACCAATTTAGCAATAACTTTAGAGTTGGAATTGGAGGCATTTATTCCATCAACCCCAAGTATGAATTGGGCTTACAAATACAGAGGACCATGAGTCGATCCAGTTATAGAGCAAACAGATTCTCCCCCGGAGGATCGGCTTACGATACAAAATACCAAAATTCGGGTTTTGAATTTGGGGTCTTTTTAATCAAGAGGATACCAAGTAAAAAATAAAGAGCCAGCATCCGGTCAGAACAAGAAAAATACGTAGATTATTACGATCCGTAGCTACGCCATTATTGCCATTTTTGAGGAGCGTGCATCTTTGCTAGGTTTTTTATAACAAATTATAGTTAGTAAAGTATTGGAAATCATCACTATATTCATTTCAAACTATAACAATGAAAAAATTATTGAACATATTCATCCTACTGATTATGGCCTTGACTAGCCATTCCCAAAAAATGATTGAAGAGGGTAAGTTTTGGACTTACTTTGTATTGGATACCACAGATCCGGGAACAGTTCCTCATTCTTTGCATTACACAGAGGGATTTATTCTTGGACCACAAATAATGATTGACGATCAATTCTATCATGAAGTTATGATTCCTTTCAATTTCAACTATGAAATTTGCGACGTTTGGAATGCGATCAATACCTATTTCTTTGTTCGAGAAGATTCCTTGGGAAGGGTTTTCGTAAGAGATACCTTAGAGGAAGAAAGCTTGATTTATGATTTTACTTTAGAAATCAATGATAGTTTTAGCTCGGGTTGGAATGGAGAAACAATGATCTTGTTGGAAAAAGACTCTTTAACCCTTTACGACGGAACCCAAAGAGAAAGATTTATATTCGACAATGGGGAAGAATGGATAAGAGGTATTGGAAGTACAAAAAGTTTTTTTAAAGTCTTGGAATATGAAATGATTTTGTTGTGCTTTAAAGAGGTTGATTGTGAGCTATCGTATTTTAATTCCGAGGGGGGTGATTGTTGGTTATCCGTGACAGACACCGAAGATGTAGAAGCGGAAGCTCAATCAATTGGCATTTATCCTAACCCAACAAATGCCGACGTCGAAATTCAATTCCCCCGCATTACAAATACTACAATTGAGCTGTATGATTTCAGTGGAAAAATGATCCACACTTATCAGGTCAATTCTGAAAGCACAATCAATATTGGCCTCAATCATCTCGACAATGGGGTCTACTTCTTTAAAATTGAAAACACCTTTAAAAAAATAGTAAAGATCAATTGACCATCCATGTTTACCTTTGTTTGGCATTGAGTGATGGCCATCGCTCACATTCTATTTAGCATTTCAAGTTAAACCATTGAGCAGATGAATTTTATCAACGAAGCAATCGACCAATATGCAGCAAAGTATTCCCAAATGCCCAATTTGCTTTTGAGGCAACTGAGAGCAGAGACGAATGCAAAGACCGATCTTCCCGTCATGTTGAGCAGTCCGACCTCGGGAAATTTTCTTAGATTATTGGTCATGATGACGAATCCTAGCTTAGTGGTTGAGATTGGTACTTTCACTGGTTTTGCTACCCTTTGTATGGCCGAGGCCTTAGGGGACAATGGTCGAATCATGACTTGCGAGATCAACCCAAGCCACATCGCCATTGCCAAAAAATATTTTCAACGATCTCCCTTTGGAAATAAGATTGAGTTGAGAGAACAGGCTGCACTAGAAACGCTCCGTTCAATCAAGGAACCCGTAGATTTTTTCTTCATTGATGCAGATAAACTCAATTACATCAATTACTACGAAGAGGCAATGAATTTATTGAAGCCCGGTGGCATTATTGTGGTGGACAATTGTTTGTGGGACGGAAAAGTATTGAACCCCAAAGATGAAGAAACAAAAGTCATTCACGCATTGAATCAAAGGATTCAAGAAGACAATCGAGTTGATCATGTCATCCTTACGGTAAAGGATGGTTTGCATTGGGTCAGGAAGAAGTAGCGTCCAATTTCCAATGCTGTTTTGTGCCAATCAAATTTTTTCAAATTTAGATCAAGGAACCCCTTCTCTTTTTTACTTCGACTATTTTGCGAAAATGACTGAGCGGTGAGTATTGGCTTGAATTGGCCTAGCCAATGTAATGGTAAGACCTCAATCCCTAATTTTAACGAGATTTTTAGGCCAAGGATCTACGAATTGATGTCCTGCTCTCCATTGCTTGATTTCTCTTTCAGTGAGGAAGCAAGATTTCAGGGCATCGGTAAACCGATCCACGTGTGCATGATCTCCAATGACGGTGAGATCACACTGGCGGTCGCCAAAACGTCCGGGTTCTTTGGCCAACATTTTTTTGAGTTCTTGTATTTCGAATTCCGTAATGCCGTGGTTGTCGCTTTCAACGATTCCCGATCGCCAAAATCCGATTAGCTCCAGACTAATGCTCCCCGCCGCTTGATTCCACAGGAGGGAAAGTTTATCTCGACTGGCCAACCAGAAGAATCCTTTGCTGCGATAAATTCTTTGGTCGAGGTATTGGTGGCAGACGTCCCAAAATCGTTGTGGATGAAATGGGCGATCATCCTTGATGACTCTGGTGGCCAATTTGTAGGGCCGGTCCTTATTCTCCTCTGCTTGTAGAGTGGGTTTTAATTCCTCAATTAACTTGGCTACCTTAAAATAATCATATTCCTGAAGTTCAAATAAAGATTCGATGGCTAGTCTTCCAAACTGTACAGAGTGCACAGAAACAGAGGGGTTTAACCTTTGGAGATGAGCAGCAATATGTGGTAGGTTATCTTTTTGTATCCGGTCTGTTTTGGTGAGAAATAAGTGACTGCAAAACATGATTTGCTCTACCAACAAGTTGACGGTATCTCGCTTCCTTTCTGCCATATTTTGTTGCATCCGAGGAATCAATTGCGCTCCATCTTTGTAGTCATGGGTCAACATTAAAGTATCAACAAGGGCAAATAATCCAGTAAGTTTTGCCCGTTTTTGTTT
>JBCCSR010000812.1:0-3428 GCA_039199865.1 Bacteroidota bacterium | reverse complement strand
GCCCAGATCGAGTGGATCAACAGTTCCGGAGGCCAAGACGCCATTGCTGTAATCGATGTCCAGTTCTGCCTGACCGTTGGTTCCCAAAATGTTCATCTCTCCTGCTACCCGAAATCCAGCATTATACGACTGGTCCAAAACTTGTACAGGAGCGGGAACGACTTGCATTTCAACATTGCTCAGATAGAGGGAACGCAACGTTTTCTGCAAATCTTTAGGAATTTTTCTCGTCACTTTTTTACTGATGACCATTTCAATCAAATCCCAGTAAACCAATTTGTTGAATTGGGCTTGAAGCATACTTTTGCTGGGGTTTCGACTGTCAAATGCCACGGCGGCATCGCCATCAAACTTACCAATTTTTAGGGCTCCACCAATGGCTACATTGGGCAAACCACCTACCAAACTTGCCCCCAACTGCATACCAACATCACTCATTCGCAATCCCTTCGCTCCCAGTGGTTCATTCCAATCACCATCCATCATTGAAACGAAATTAAGCGTCTGATCCGTTAAGACAACTTCCACACCTCCTTTGAATTCCAGTTGATCTTTTTCAATTTGGGTATCCATTGATCCCAGAATAGAAATTTGAAAATCTTTGGGGGAAGGCTTTAATCTAAAGATGGTGTTTTGCAATTTCATTTTTGGTGTAAACTCAATATCCGAGTCCAGCTCTGTTTCTAAAACAATGTCATTGAGCTTGGCAGAGAGTGGAGAACTCAGGACCAGTTCTTTAACTTTGAGTAAATGCTCTAATTTTAATTTGCGAACATCTAATCTCATGACCATACTTGCTCCTTTGCGGATGCCCGATTTGATTTGTGCCAAACTAGGAATTTTGGAAGTTTCTTTTTTCTTCTTTTTCTCCGAGGAAATGACAATCTTTTGCTTGGACAAGTCGAGGCCATCCATGATCTTTAACTTGCTATCGAGCTGAGATAATTTGAATCCTTCAGGTGGATTGATGGTGATGACATAAGACAGTTTGTCTCCTTTTTTCTTTTCATTTTTTTCAATGAAACCATCTACTTTTCCCAAGCTAGAATTGGCTTTGAGTCTCATCCAATCCTGATGTGGAGCAATCGTAATGACCGTTTTCTTGAGTCTAAGCTGAATCATTTTATCGGGGAGTGGAAATTCAAAAAGTTTACTTTTCCCAGTAATTGATTGTAAAGAGCCCATCAGTTTTAGTCCAGTTGCTTCTCCCGTGAGTTCCAAGTCCTTTTGTCCTTTTGTCAGTTCACTACTCAGGTCGAAACCGACGCTGCCAATTTTGCTAATGCCTTTGATCAAACCCTTGACTTTTCGCTTCGCCTCCTCCGTTGGGTGGGCCACCTCAATGTTCACTTTTATTTTTTGTAGACTTAGCTTGGCGTGTTTCAATAGATCCCAATTTTTTAGGCAAGTGAATTGTAGATCTGCCTGCTCCACTTTTTTATTGGTCTTTGAAAAAGTAAAACCAAATTGAGTCAGCTGAACGCTTTTATTGATTGCTTTGGGAAGCAAACGTTGGAGATCTTGTCCTGCTAGTTGTGTTAGTTCTCTAGTGGAAATGGCCACTTTAGCTTTCTCTGGAATTTGTGCTGTAAAATTTCCAATCTGGCCTTCGCTCCAATAGCTGACTTGAAATTGAACATCTTTTGCCCCAAAGAAGGTCCCCGTTCCGCTGATTTTTTTATCGGATACAGACACGTCTAATTGGTCGAAGTAAAAGGACTCGGAGCCAATTAGTTTGTTCAATTCTACTCTTAGCGTTTCTTCCCAGTTGATGGGATTTTCGTTGGCAATACCTTTGGTTGATAAAAATAAACCCAGGATGATGAAGATGATTCTCGTTTTCATGATTCAGGTTTTAAAGGTTATACAGTATTCGTAGTTTACGTTTGTCCCTCTCATATAACTTGTTGATAAAGAAGGTTACCCCAGGAGATCAATTTTTTTGAAATTTTTCTTTTCTTACACCGTAATATCGTTTAAAACTAGATTTTTAAATTGAAGTTGGGCGCAAACTTTAGCTTCAATTCATCCAAGGCTCCATTTAAAAACTTAAAATTTTCTTAAAAAAAGGGGTAACCTTTATTGGGAAAGGGAGATATCATTATGATTGAAGCACAAACTGTCGATGACGAACAACTCTTGAATGGACTCTTAAAAGCAGACCATCAATTGATTGCAAAAGTGTATGATCTGGCACTTCCTGCGGTCATTGCCTGGATTAAAGAAAATAGCGGAACAGAGACGGATGCAAGAGATGTATTTCAGGAGGCATTGATTGCGCTTTTTCAGAAGTTAGAAAAAGGCGATTTCAAATTGACTTGTACCCTGAAAAGTTTTCTCCGCATCATTTGCCGAAATTTATGGCTGACTCGATTGCGCAACAAAGGCAAGATGCTGGGCAAACCGCTGGAAGAAGTTGAATTCGTCCAATTGGATAATGATTTACAAGACCGAATTGAACGATCGGAAAGAGAACGTCTGTTTTATCAACACTTTGATGCTTTGGGAGAAAATTGTCGAAAAATTCTTCAATGGTTTTTTGATAAAATTCCCTTGAAAACAATTGCCCAACGATTGGACAGTACCGAAGGCTACATCAAGAAGCGAAAATTTCTTTGCAAAGAGAAATTGGTGAAAGCCATACAAGCGGACGCCCGTTTCAATGAACTAAAAAACAATTAAAGTGCATTAGACTGGATTACGAATGATCCATTTTCTTCTTCTACAAAACGATTCCAAATCAATTCTACTAAATAAAATCTCGAAAAATGAAGGAAGCGGAGAAATACGAAAAGATTGAAAGATACCTGAATGGCCAAATGAGTGATGCGGAGATGGAACGTTTTGAACAATCGATGGGAAAGGATGCCGCATTGCGAAACGACGTCCAATTGCATCGGGATTTGGCACAAACGCTGAAGGGAGATCAAGTACATCGACTACGAGCGACTTTAAAAGAAGTTGACCAAAAGTGGACGCATGCACCAGCAAAAAAGGAGGGGAAAGTCCGCTTGCTTCGTCCAATCACTTGGTTAGCCATTGCTGCAACAATGGCCTTGCTCGTCGTAAGCTATTTTGTTTTTCAGCCCGCCCGTCCAAGCCATCAAGATTTGTTTGCCGAAAATTTTGCGCCTTATCCGATGGTGCTCAATCAACGCTCGGGAACTCCGGTAGACAGTATTTTGCAAGCAGCAATCGATGCTTACGAGCGAGGAAGTTTTGTGGAAGCCACTCAACAATTTCAACGCCTTCAAGATTTAGATTCCAACAATTTTGTTTATCGTTTTTATCAGGGACTCTCCTTTCTTGCCAATCAAGAGGCTGGGAAAGCCATTTCTATACTGATTCCATTGGTCAATGGAAAATCAAAGTTGAAGGAACAAAGTCAATGGTATTTGGCGCTCGCCTATTTACAAATAAAGGACTTC
>JBCCSR010000811.1:0-3431 GCA_039199865.1 Bacteroidota bacterium | reverse complement strand
TTTCCAGAGAAAATATTACTTGATGTCTGGGAAAGTTTTAATAAAATGTTAAGCAAAAAAAGTCATTGAGCGGATACTCAATGACTTGAAGTGATTATGATAAGTTCTCGGTTGTATTTTCAGGAATGGGGACTTGTAGCGTTTATTCTGTGGTTTTGATAAAAGAACGGGTTTGTCTTCCCAATCGAATCCAGTAGGTGCCCGCGGGAAGTTCGTTGACATCCATTCTGACATCGTTCATTCCTTCTGAAATATTAACTGCTTGTTGTTGTAGGATTCGACCAAAGAGGTCAGATATGACCAAGGTCTCACCTAGGGCTTCTTTAGCCATAAACCGCAAATGGATGCTTCCTTGACCAACAACAGGATTGGGGAAAAGGCGTAGGATACCAACATGATGATCTGCTTCAATACAATTTGATCGAACGTATACTAGGTCGGAATAAGTGTACTGACCATCGTGATCCACTTGTTTGAGTCGATAGTAATTAACGGCTCGTGGTAAAGGGTCGACAAACTTGTATTCGCGATAATCTCGGGTGGTTCCCGAACCTTTAATTTGTCCGATCTTTTCAAAAGTTCGAGCATCTCCACTTCTTTCGATTTCAAAATGTCGGTTATTGGTTTCACTTTCTGTTTGCCAATTAAGAACGACATCACAGCGATCTTCCACTGCCTGAAATCGAACCAAACTAACGGGCAAAGAAGCAGAAACGGTGATGGTTACCAAGGCATGGTCGTAAGCCCCATTTTGATCTGTAATGACGTAGGAGAAAAAATCGGTTCCGACAAAATCAGGAGCGGGTGTATAATCGACAAAGTCATCACTGGGATCTCCCGGCGTGTTATTGTCATTGATGCTTACCGTTCCTCCTCCGCGGGTTTGTCCATCATCCATGTTGTTGTTATCTCCTAAAGAAACGATCTTCAGGACATCCGTAGCATTTACATCACTATCTGCCCCGAGGTTAAAAACATCAATTGTGGTCGGAGTATCTTCCATTGCCGATTTACTGTCATCTACTGCTACCGGTTCGGTAGTTCCAGTTCCTGAACTCTCAAGGGTGGTACAGCTACCACCCATTCCTCGATAAACATTGGTGTTGAGGCAGAATTGGCTGGTAGTCGCTCCATCGAGTAGGTTAAAAGTATTGCTACTGGTAGTTGCACCGATACTCACCCCGCCGCCACCACATACGGTGGCCCCCGTTCCAGATACATGAAAATCGTCATCTACTTCTACGCAAATTCCATCGACAATCGTTTGCGCATTTCCGCTTACTTTCCAATCGTCGCTGACAAAAATGACAGCGGCAGGGTGTCCCCAAAAAACGGAATTACCAATGATGAGTAGGTCCTTGTCGGGAAAGGTGAGGGTCAGATGGCCATAAACGTGAAAAAATCCACCATCGAAGGTAAGTGCGTTACTGCTGTCGCCACAGTTTACAATTAACTCTCCACCAGAACGAATGGTTAAATTCCCAGTGTGCGTATATGCGTTACCATTAATCGTGATGACGTGCCCACTTTCAATGAAAACTTCATCGCTAGCGGTGGGAATATTATTTTCTACCCAAGTACTGGGGCTATTCCAATCTCCTGTTTGCGTAGAATGGAAGGTCGCAGCACTGACTTTGTTTAAAGACAAAAATAGAAGAAAAGTGAAAAGGGTTAATTTTCTAGACATGGTCATGATTTTAGTGAATTTAATTTGGGTCAATGACTATTGTGCTTTCGCAAAATGTTTGGTGATATCTCATGATATCGAGTTTCGAGGGGTAGCTTTTGAGGGGAGATCTTGCCTTGGGGAGTATCCAGCTTTTTATAACTTGTGACAGGCAATAAGTGGGTCTTGTCTTTTCGTCGGCAAAGTTTATGCCAATTTGAAGACCTTAGAAAAAGCTGTAAAAGAATGATGTAAATTTTGTTTGATGGGTAAAAAACTTAAAATGAGGGAGTTATGGTCGGTATTTGTTTGATTGGAATGCTCGATTTGACAGTCTATTTTTTGACTGTCACTTTTAGGATAATTGGTGTAAAGGAATAGGGAGCTTTAGTGACGTTCCGCAACACAGCGACAATTGGCACCAAAATGAGTAAAGAGTCGATCTACTCGATTTTTGCCGAAGTCCTTAAATTTGAAGCCCCAAGCCGTTTCGCCCCCTGAGCGTTCACCACTCCAGTAGTGGCCGATTATACCCACTTGGATCGTTGCTTTATTGTAAAATCCACAAGCTTTGATGCCGAGTCGCTTGAAATCATCCTGGCCAAGTGCACTCCATTCTGCCTGGCTGGGTAAGCGCCAACCTTGAGGACAGGCGCGGAGTGCGCTTTCAAAAGTGTAGTATCGACCACATTTACTACAGTCTGCCTCGCTCTCGTTGGGACACCAATTTTCTTTTGGGAGGGCGCGACTGAGATTTTGACGCATCCAATCGAGTTGACCAATTTGGACAAAAGGGAGCGGAACGCGCTGTTCGGCTGTCGTTTTAGTCGTTCGCTGATCATTTGCCCGATTGGGAGTTTGCTCATGAATCCCACTTTTTTCTTTATCCGCACGCTTCTCCTTTTTATCTGAAGAGTTGAGCATGGGAAAGACCAAGCCAATAAGGCCCATAAGTACCAATCCAATAATAAGGTATTTCCAAATCGATTTGGATTCTTCTTTTACCGGCTTAGAGTTTGAATGGACGGTTTTAGAAATGGTGATGGTCTTTTCTCGTTGGGTGGTTGCCGATGGGGTAGGCTCAATACTATTGATCGTTTGGCCTCTCCGAATTTTTTCGCTGGTCTGGACAACTGCGTCTACCACCTCTTTGAAGGCCTGGTCTGGCGTGTCCCACTGGCGGTTATTGATGGGAACTTGATTGCGAGGCAAGACCATTTTTTGTTCGCTCTCATCGGGAAAAACATATTGCCAGGCACAGTCTCTGATAATGATGGGGATCATTACGGCCTTTCCCTCCTTGTGCAGCATTTTAGCGACCTTGATCTCCTTTTCGTAAGCAAATTCGGAAGCCAAAAAATCTGCACTAATCAGCAGCAAGACTATTTCCGCTTCCTGCATGGCTTGCAAAATGGCTTCTTCTCGATTGCTACCCACCTCGATCTCTCCGTCGTGCCAAGCGTCAATCAGGCCAATTCGTTCTACCGAGCGCAATTGAGTAACTAGGTCATCCAGAAAAGCCTTGTCTGCTTTGGAATAAGCAATGAAAACATCTATTGGAGCAGTTGGATTCATCTGGAGAAAAATAGAGGACCAAAAAAGGATTTAGTTGGGCGTAAGCCCGTCCGAGCTATTGGAGAAATTGAGTCGATAACCAATTTTTTGATTGGAATTGGTGGGTTCATCGTCATCGAAATCTTCCCAATTGGTCACTTCTTTAATTAATTCTTCCATATGTCGAACCAAAAAGGGCGGTTTGATTTCC
>JBCCSR010000810.1:0-3433 GCA_039199865.1 Bacteroidota bacterium | reverse complement strand
TTTCTCGGGAGGCAAAGAGCCATTCGAAGTTGCCTTCCTGGGCCTCAAAACCCAATAAGGTCGTCAGATTGTGGTCATCGGAAAAGGTTCGATTAAAAGTCAGTAAATGTTTATTGATCCAAAAAGTACTGTTATTCAAACTCCTTCTCACGCCAGATTTTCCAAAGAAATTACCTCTTTCAAAAGAAGGGAAAAAAGTGTTGTGATTGGAGTAGACCAAATCCGTTCCCAATTCGGTTCGGTAGGTGAGTCCGGAAAACAATTCGAGCTCAGCGTAAAGATTAGAGAGTACGCGTACTTTGGTGTTGACATCATCTGTTTCCAGGGCACGGGCCACTGGATTGTCAAAGGAGAGGGTGATTTCTTTTTGGGGACCCGCAAAAGAACCATCCGCATTGCGAACCGCAGCGTTGGGTACCATCAACAAGGCGGTGTAGATGACGCCATTGCTGTTGTCATTGAAAGTAATGTTTTCCTTGGTCCGAGAAATCAGCAGGCTATTGCCAACTTTAAAGCGTTTGGAAAATTTATGATCGATGTTGAGTTTGGAAGAAATCCGAGTAAAATCAGAGCCCATGACAATGCCTTCCTTATAGTGATAGCCACCGGAAAGGGCAAAGCTCGTTTTCTCCGAACCACCACTGATGGTCAATTGGTAGTTTTGCATGGCGGCTTTTCTAAAGACCGCATCTTGCCAGTCCGTTCCTTCTCCTAATAATTCCAAATTTTGAAATTCTTCGATCTGATCCCAGCCAATATCATTGTAGTAGTCGGCATATTGTTGTAAGTTCATCACCGGAATCTTCCTCGAAATTTCTTGTAAACCATAATAGGTTTCAAAACTGATATTGGAGCGCCCTTCTTTTCCCCGTTTGGTGGTGATGAGGACGACCCCGTTGGCCGCTCTGGCTCCGTAGATAGCCGTGGCAGAAGCATCTTTCAAGACTTCAATCGACTCGATATCGTTGGGATTGATGGTATTGAGGGCACTGGGGTTTTGTCCTCCCCCGTCCAATTCGGCAAAATTAGTCGATGTATTCTGATTGTCATTCACCACGGGAATGCCATCGATCACGTAGAGGGGTTCTGCGGTGAGAGTGGAGCCGATGCCTCGAATCCGAACGGAAACACCTCCTCCCGGTGCTCCCGAATTTTGGGTAACCAAAACACCAGCGGCACGTCCCTGTAGCGCTTGGTCCAAACCAGTATTGGGCAATTGTTTGAGTTCTTTTTCGGAGATGGAAGATAGCGCCCCGGTGAGGTCACTGCGTTTTTGGGAGCCATAGCCGACAACGACGACTTCATTGAGTTGGGTAGTATTTTCTTCTAAAAGAATATTGATGAGTCGTCGTCCTTTAACAGGAATCGTTTGATTGATATAGCCGATATAGCTAATTTCCAAATTGGCTTTTTCGTCAACGACCAGCGTGTAATTGCCTTCCAAATCGGTAGACGTTCCCAAATTGGAACTGCGATCAATAACATTGACACCAAAGAGGGCTTCGTCCGTATTGGCGTCCGTTATCGTTCCACTCACCGTAATTTTTGCCGCGATTTTTGGAACTTGATTGTCCAGTGAGGCCTTGGTTTTTCCTTTCGTTTTTGATGCGTCTTTTTTGTCTTTCCCGTTTTTCAAAGGCTTGATGACATAATTGTCTCCACTCAATCTTTTAAAGCTCAATTGTAGTGGAGGTAAGATTTTTTGTAATACTTGTTCAAGATTTTTTCCTTCCAAATCGCTGGGTCGTACCGATTTTTTTTGCAAATGCAAAGGATCAAACAACAGATTGACCTGATGTTTTGCTGCCAACTGATTGAGGGCGATTTCTAGCTCAATGGGCGTATTTTGCTCCAGTGCTTTGCATTCGGTAGCGGCATGTACGGAATGGCTGTAAGCAAGATTCGTCAGAAAAACCAAGCTACTCAGTAACAGGGTGATCTTTAATGGTATGAGGGTTATAAAAAAGGAGTAAACGTTTTGGTTCATATTCAGTCATTTCACAGTTAGCAAAAAAGGGTACTAAAGTGCGGGGCTTATTCAATCCGGATTTTCTGATTCTGCTTGCTAATATTCAAGCCATAAATTTCTCTGAGTGCTGCTAGTAATAAATCGATATCCACCACGGGAATGGTCGCGGTAAGTTGCCGTTCCAAAATTTGTGGGTTGGCGATCTCTACCTCATAGCCAAAATTTTCCTGAAGGATGTCCACTACTTTTTTAAGTGGCGTTTTATCGAGGATCAAACGCTTGTCTTTCCAAGCGGTAAACAGGCTGGTATTAATGTCGTGTTCCAACTGAGCTTCCCTTTGTGTCAAAAGGACCATGCGATCGTTGGGCAGTAATTTTTGGTTTTTAACCGCGCCCTTCTCCGAGTATTCCACATCGACCTTTCCGCTAGCCAGCACTACTTCTACGCGCTCATTACGTGAATAAACGTTGAAGCTAGTTCCCAAAACTTTGACCTTCGTTTCATCGCTGTAGACCACAAATTGGCGGTTTCCCCGGACGGGGTTTTTACGTACTTTAAAAAAGGCTTCTCCCTCCAACCAAATCTCACGTATGCTTGCTGCTCGCCAGTTTTGATCGTAACGCAAAACGGAATTGGCGTTGAGGGTCACCAATGAACTATCGGGTAAGTAGATCTCTTGAATTTCGCCAAAAGCAGTTTGATGGGTCTGCCAATCTGCCTGTGGCGTTGGCCAAAAAAAATAGGCGGTACTCAAAACGGCAAGCAAGACTGCCGCAATTCCGGCAATTTGGGTCCACCAAGTTCTTTGGCGAGAAAGGCGAACCAGTTTGGCTTCACTCGTTTGTTCTGCGGCTTCAATTTGCTTGTTCAATGCCTGATAGGCCAACTGCATTTCCTCTGGACCGACGTTGATCGTCAAAGTGTCCAACAGTTTTTTTGCCTCCGTAATTTCTGTGGCTTTGTTGGGGTGTGCAGCCATCCAATCGGTCCAGAATAGAGTTGCCTTTTCTTCCCCGTCGAGGTAGTAGTCCTGAAATGACTCATCAGCGGCGAAAGCTTCAGCGGTGTAAGTCGAATAATTCATATCATTTGTCCTTTGTAGAAGTAGTGCAGGGAATGTCTTTTTTTTACCATTGTTTTTTCCTCTTTTTTTTAAAAAAATAGTGGCAAAGCACGCAAACCACTGTAAATCAGCCTTTTCACCAAATATATTTTTTTGAAGAAAATGGCTTACGGAGTATAATTTGGTACGGAAAATAGTGTCTGAAAGACAAGATTTTCTTTTGAGCGTTGGGGATTCCTGGAGTTCTTGATTTTGGGATAAGGGTGTAATTTGGGCAATAAGGGTGGGACCCACCCTCAAGACCGGCCCAAAACCGACCTCCTTGGCGATCACCATCAATAGACATAGCTCCGCCACCCAGACCTGGTGAATCTTTTCAGGAAATGGTATAGAAAAATGT
>JBCCSR010000809.1:0-3435 GCA_039199865.1 Bacteroidota bacterium | reverse complement strand
CTGGAAGCAAACGGTAGCCCCAACGGGTTTGTGTTTTTACACGGGCCATGTATTTCCGGCCTGGAAGGGAGATTTGATTGTCCCGGGGCTGAGTAAAGGAAGTTTATGGCGCCTCCGCTTGGCTGGTAATACCGTCGTGAGTACCGAAGAAATACTGGTTAACGATCGAGTACGTTTGAGAAAGGCTATTGTATCCCCTAAAGGCCAACTTTACCTCCTGACGGATGAAGCTGATGGGAAGTTATTGCTGTTGAAAAATAGCGCTGCAAGGTAAACTCAATTTTCGGACTTGGCCCTTATTATTGAAATTGGAAGCGTTTTTTGAAAACACCATCATTTTCAAAGCAAAACCTATCAAAAGTTAAGAGCAAAGGATATCTTTGGGTTGCCCTTTTTTACCGCCCTTAAACCCCTTGCTCATGAAAAACTGCAAACGATTTTTGCTCCTTACGCTCCTATGCTGTTCCGTTTCCACTACTTGGAGTCAATCCGAGAAAGACTACACGGAAGCCAAGCATTTAATTGAAATTTGGCTGGAAGCCCAAAAAGATTTTGATCGCCTTCCTGGCCTCACAGCTCTGGTTGTCCACGATCAAGCAATAATCTGGTCGGGAGCTTTTGGGATGGCCAATCCGGAGCAACAGAGGCCAACGCAAACCGAATCTTTGTACAGCATTTGTTCCATCTCCAAGTTGTTTACCGCTGTCGGCATCATGCAATTGTACGACGAAGGAAAACTGCGTTTGGACGATCGCGTACAAGATCTTTTGCCTTGGTATAATCTTCAGCAGCAATATCCAGAAAGCGGCCCCATTACGGTACGTTCACTGTTGACCCATTCCGCAGGTTTGCCCCGGGAGTCCGCGCATCCCTACTGGTCTGGCCCCAATTTTCCTTTTCCCAGTTCTGCCGAAGTCAAAAAGGAGCTGGGCACCCAGGAAACGCTCTACCCTGCTTCCACTTATTTTCAATACAGCAATTTGGGAATGACGCTTTTGGGAGAAATCATTAGCCAAGTTTCCGGTGTTCCCTATGAGCAATACATCCAAGACCATATTTTAAACCCACTTGGACTACAAAATACTCGGCCCTATCTTCCCAAAGATTTACATGGTAAAGAATTGACCCTGGGCTACAGTGCGCCAACCCGATCGGGAGAGCGCAAGCGCATGCCTTTTTTCCAAGCCAATGGGATTGCACCGGCAGCTGGCTTTTCCTCCAACGTAGAAGACCTGGGTAAATTTGCCGCTTGGCAGTTGCGGCTATTGGATACTACGGCCACGGAAGTGCTACGGCCTGCTACCCTAAAAAACATGCATCGCGTCCACTGGACCAATCCAGACTGGGAACTCACCTGGGGACTGGGCTTTACCGTTTTCAAAGGCTGGGGAGGAAATACCGTAGTTGGACATGGTGGGAGTTGTCCGGGCTATCAGTCTACTTTGCGGATTGATCCGAAAAACAAAGAAGCCTATGTGGTGATGATCAATGCAGGTGGAACCAGTCCGAATAAATATGCCAACGGGATTCGTGCCATTTTAAAGAAGGTCAAAAGTGGACCAGCAGCCGATTCGTCGAAGTCAAAAGTCAATTTAGAGGACTATCAAGGATTTTACAATTTGCAACCTTGGTGGAGCGAACTCTACATCAGTTCTTGGGAAGGCCAACTGGTCACCCTCGGTTTGCCCAGCAACAATCCTACCGACGATATGACTTTTTACAAACACATTGAAGGCGATACGTTCCGTCGTGTACGCAAGGATGATACTTTGGGGGAAACTTTGATTTTCAAAAGAGATGCGAATGGGAAAGTAATCCGGGCAGAGCGGCACAGCAACAATTATTTGGTGAGAATAGAGGGACGATGATGCGAGACGATAAAGTAAAAATAATGGAAGCGCAAACGCAGTACTACAAGCAAAGAGCGAAAGAGTATGAGTTGGTTTATCAAAAACCAGAACGGCAAAAGGATCTCAAACAAATCAAAGCCTACTTGACCAAACATTTCCGTCCCCAAAACCTCATTGAAATCGCCTGTGGAACAGGATACTGGACAGCGATGCTGGCCAAAAATACCGATCAAATTCTGGGCATTGACATCAATGGGGAAGTCATTGAACTGGCCAAACAAAAAGATTATCATTCCTCCAATGTTCGTTTTGAAGTGATCGATTTCAAAGCATTAGAACAAAGCGAGCAAAAATTTGATGGGCTTTTTGGTGGTTTTATTTGGTCTCATTTGCTCCAACAAGAGATCGATCATTTTGTGTCGATGATGCTCAAGCTAGTTCAATCGAAGGGGCAACTCATTTTTGTGGACAACAAGTTTGTGGAAGGCAATAGTACGCCAATCTCTCGAAAGGATGAAGCTGGAAATACCTTTCAAAACAGACGCTTAACCAATGGACAACAATTTGAAATCATCAAAAATTATCCTAGCCGAGAGGCAATGCTTGCCCTTTGGGAAAAAGCAGCTCTCAACATCAAATGGGTTGATTTTGAATATTATTGGCTGATCGATATCAAAAGGAAGTAACGTTTACCCAATGATTGCTCTTTTTCATGGGGCATCAAGCCATTACAAAAAAAAGGAATCAATTCCCGATTTCCCCAAAGTAGGTCCAGAGCCATCGGGAATTGATTTCTTAGTTCCAATCGATCTCAGAAACTTCACCATCAATGTCGAGCGTCGCCGTATTGTCCCCATTAAAAACAATGCTTCCGGTAAAATCAAAAGTCGTATTCTGGGTAACTGCCGTAAACAACAATTCTCCTACGCCACCGGCAATATTAAAGTCTTGACTGACGAAAGTAACGTCTTGTAAATTGATAGTCAAAATGCTTTCTATACTTTTTGTTACTTGATTGTAAAGTACTTTTTGATGGCCATCAGCCACAAATTCTCCTTCCATGCTAATGTCTGGCTGAAGCAAATTTAATGGATTGATTGCCAAGCTAGCATCACCTGAGAAGACAGATTCATACTCAGACAAAAGGGATTCCGTACTTAAATTAGACGAAGTTTCTGCCGAAATATCCACCTCTTCTGGTACTCCAAAGACGCATGCTGCCTCAATGCTAAAGCTGGACGTAAAATCAGCCTCTCCTTCAGCATTGTTGATCGACTTATCGACCTGAAAGTTAATGGCATCGCCACACAATTCACCAGACATCACAGCCTGTATCAATGCGTTGGTAACATCATCAATAATGGTCGGTAGTCCTCCCCCATTTTTCATAAAATAGGAATTGACAATTAAAGCGGCTTCCTCACTGGAAACAAAGGGAACTTCGATCACTTTCTGTTCTTCGACCAGATATTCCAGTGCAAAGGTTTCATCACTGTTGTCACATGAGCTAATCGCTAGAAGGGAAAAAAGGAATATAAAGGATAGGCTAGGTAGTTGTAATTTTTTCATGGTATCTCAAATTGGT
>JBCCSR010000808.1:0-3439 GCA_039199865.1 Bacteroidota bacterium | reverse complement strand
TTTCGATGCCAGATTCGCGTGCTTGTAGACCGCGAAAAATATTCCCGCCTCCAATTACAATGGCCACTTCAACTCCTGAATCGACCAAAGCTTTGATTTGTGAAGCATAATGGTTAAGCATTCCGGGTTCAATCCCGAACTGTTGTTTACCCATTAATGATTCTCCACTCAGTTTGAGTAATACTCTTTTGTACTTAATCATTGTGTTTTATTATTTGCCTTCTAATGTATTGTTCTGACCGAAGTCAATTGAATATACGTTTTCCTAAGAACGCCAGATGGTTGTTTTACTGGTCTTTTTCCAAAGGGTTGCTCAAAATAGGGCAAAAAAAAAGCGAATTAAAAATTAATTCGCTTTTCTTTTAAAGATGACCTTAACCTAATTCAACGTGTTTGAACTCGGTGACCGTCAAATTTCCATTGATGCTTTTTAAATATTGATCAATGGTTTGTTTGCTATCCTTTACGTAGGCTTGATTGAGCAGGGTACGTTCTTTGAAGAACTTATTCAATTTTCCTTGAGCAATTCTTTCCAACATCGCCTCTGGTTTTCCTTCTTGGCGCGCTTGCTCCATTCCAATCTCGATTTCTCGACTGATCACGGTTTGATCAACGCCTTCCTTGTTTAAAGCGATAGGGCGCATTGCCGCAATTTGCATCGCCACATTTTTTCCTGGCTCGATGTATTCAGGACCTTCTTGGTTGAGTGCTACAATCACACCAGCTCGGTATCCCATGTGAATATAAGGTAATACCTGACCTTCACCGGCAGCAGTTTCAATTTTGTGATAACCGTTGATTTCCAGTTTTTCACCAATGACCCCAGTTTGCTCAGTGATCTTCCCGTCTACGGTCATGTCTCCATCAAAGGCCAAGGCCAATAATTCCTCAACTGTGTTGGGCAATCCTTTCAAAGCGATATCGGCAATTGATTTAGCCAAATCAACGAAGCCATCTGTTTTCGCAACAAAATCGGTCTCACAACTCAGGCGAACCACTACGCCATTATTTCGGTTGTGAGAAGTTTGAGCGATAACCACTCCTTCTTTAGCATCACGATCTGCTCTTTTGGCTACCATTTTCTGACCTTTCTTACGTAGCAAATCGATGGCTTTCTCAAAGTCACCTTCCGCTTCGGTAAGGGCCTTTTTACAATCCATCATGCCCGCTCCAGTTTGGTCGCGCAATTTTTTTACATCAGCAGCTGAAATTTTCACAGTACTCATTTTTGGTGATATTTAATATATGTATGGTTTTAAAATTATTGAGGGTTTGGAACTTTAACCTTTGGCAGCGGCTTCTCTTTCCGCACTACTCTTTCGTCTTTCGTTCAACCCTTCTTGGATGGCCTCCACCATGTAGCCAGTGATGGACTCAATAGATTTGGTGGCATCATCATTAGCCGGAATCGGAAAATCAACCGTAGTCGGATCAGAATTGGTATCGACCATAGCAACAGTACGCATTCCCAATTTGGTCGCTTCTGCTAAAGCGATATGCTCGTGATGAATGTCTACGATAAAAATAGCCGCAGGGATTCGATTGAGATTGGCAATTCCCCCCAATACTTTTTCCAATTTATTGCGCTCTCTGGTCAAAGTCAATCGTTCTTTTTTAGTAACGCTCGACAAACTTCCATCGGCCAACATCCGGTCAATATTGTTCATTTTCTTTACCGACTTACGGATGGTGGCAAAGTTGGTCATCATTCCTCCCAACCAACGCTCTGTTACGTAAGGCATACCAACACTTCTTGCCGCCTTAGCAGTAATTTCTCTGGCCTGCTTTTTAGTAGCGACAAACAAGATTTTTCTTCCAGATTTAGCGATTTGACGCATGGCATTGGCTGCCTGATCCAAACATTCGGACGTACGATTCAAGTCAATGATGTGGATCCCTTTATGTTCCATGAAAATGTAGGGTTGCATCTTAGGATTCCACTTTCTCTTCAAGTGGCCGAAGTGAACACCTGCATTCAATAACTCTTTATATGTGGGTTTTGGCATTCTGATTAATTTTGAAATAAATGATTTAAATGAATCGGGAATAGTTTTCCCATCCAGAACTTCCAAAGACTATCGCTTACTGAACTGGAAGCTTTTTCTCGCTTTGGGCTTACCGTATTTCTTACGCTCCACCACACGAGCATCTCGTCTGAGGTATTTTTTGTCTTTCAAAGGCTTGCGGAATTCTTCATTCAACTTTACCAAGGCACGGGAAATACCCATTCGAATGGCTTCTGCTTGTCCTTTGAATCCTCCTCCGGAAACATTGACTTTCAAATCGTAGATATTTTCCACATTGACCGTCAGGAAAGGATCAGTCAAATTCGCTTGGATGTGCTTTTGTGGAAAATAGTTTTTATAATCTTTTCCATTGACCATGATTTTACCTTCTCCTTTGGTGAGGTAAACCCGGGCAACAGATGCTTTTCTTCTTCCAATGGCATTAATCATTTCCATAGACTACTCAAATTTTAAGGGTTCTGGTTTTTGTGCCTCGTGTTTGTGTTCTGCACCAGCATAAACAAACAATTTCTTTTGCATCGCCCGTCCCAAACGATTTTTAGGAAGCATGCCTTTTACAGCGTTTTCAATTACAGCGTGAGGCTTTTTCGCTGCCAATTCTTTGGCTGTTTTGCTTTTCTGGCCTCCTGGATATCCAGAGTAAGTCAAGTAGGTTTTCTGATCCCACTTGGCGCCAGTAAAGCGTGCTTTCTCAGCATTGATGACAATGACATAGTCACCACAGTCGACGTGAGGAGTGTAGCTGGGCTTGTGTTTGCCACGCAGAACAGTAGCAATCTGGCTACACATCCGCCCGATCACCTGGTTGTTCGCATCAACGATGTACCATTTGCGTTCCACCTCTTCTTTTTTTGCTGACTTCGTCTTATAACTTAATGTATCCACTTTCGAAGTTTTATGGTTCATTAGAAAATATCCAATTCCGAGAAAAATGAGTCATTATTTAACCCTCCCTAGAATCGGCATGCAAAGGTAGTCTTCTTTGTTTCAAAAAACAAGAAATTCCTAAAGAAAGTGATTTTTCTATTGCATAAGTAGCTGAAAAACAGTGGAATTTTCGCCCAAAAATTTTCGTCGCTTTCTATTTTAGGTTTTTTAGGCTCATTCAAAAGGAATGGCCATCCCCATATTTCCCTCTCCCTTTCGGCCAAGCACTTTCCCCTCTAATTGTTAATTCAATGTTAAGAAAAAGCATCCAATATTAACTTTGTGTAAGATTTAAATGCTGGGTCAACCAATAACACCTAATGATGTTTCGTTTTTATAATATCACAACAAAATATAGTTTGAAAACGGCCTGTACATCGTCTCAGTGTACAAGTTTCACAAAACGTTAATCCAAGTTGGTCTTCGGACCAAATCGTCCATTGTAAATATAAGATTGCGCGTGTGGCCCTTAACCTAACAGTTGG
>JBCCSR010000807.1:0-3451 GCA_039199865.1 Bacteroidota bacterium | reverse complement strand
GTACCTTTTCCTTCATCCGTACCACTTTGGCTCTAAACAAGGGGCCCTGGAAAATATCCATTGCTTGTTCGGTCTCCATTTTCAATAAATCGGTGAATTGATTGCTTTGTTCAGTTTCAGAGTGATCGGATAAGTCGATCAAAGGAAAATCCATTGGCCATTCGGCACGAACCCGGAAAGTAGTTTGCTCTTGATCAAAGATTGTACGGAGGGCTTCGTGGCGATCTACCAACATTTGCAAGGCCTTTTGGAGTAAAGACCAATTCAAATCCCCTTCAAGTCGAATATTACTCGACAAAGTGTAGGCGGCAGCGGCATCATCCCCCAGTCTTTGTTCTACCCAAACTTCCTTTTGTCCTTCGGTGAGGGGAATATTTTTTTTTTCCTTATTCGGCAACCGTTCCTTTTGTGGTGCAGAATTCATTTTTAAATGGGGAGGATAAACAATGATACTTTCTTCGACCCTACCTTTGGGAACCGGCCTAAAAAATCCGGCTTCCAGCATTTCCTCAATGCTTTCCTTCATGGCTTGATACGTGAAGTTGAGGTCCTCTTGGCTATGAGCAGTCGACAACAAAGCCGCTTTTTCTTTAATGTGAATCCCCTTCAAGCGTAGGTAGTAAAAGAACAAACGAGACAATGGATTTTTATCGACAATCTTGATTGCGATAACCGAAGCAGTTGACAGGAGTCGAAGTGGAACTTGAGTTTCCACAAAAAGTTGTTTGAGCCTTTCGGCAAATTTTGCCGTCTTTAAATTGAGGGCATCATACATGTCTTGCCCTCCTTTTTTGATCTCCGACAAAGCAGCATAAGCAGCGGCCAAACTGAGGGGATGCTTGACGAAAGTCCCTCCAAAAAAGGTGACTCCTGCTTCGGGATAAGAGTCATCTCCGTATTGCCATTGCCCACCATCAAAAGCATCCATAAACCTAGCCTTTCCGGCAACGGCCGCCATGGGCAAACCGCCCGAAATTATTTTTCCGTAGGCGATGATGTCCACCTCAATGTCAAACCATTGTTGGGCACCGCGCGGGGCCACACGAAAACCAGTAATCATCTCATCAAAGATCAAGGCAATGTCTTCCTGAATTGTGATTTCCCGAATGGCATGTAAAAGTTCTTTATACTGGCGATGTGGATTATTCGGTTGAACAGGTTCGATAATCACCGCCGCCAAATCGTCGGCAACGGCCTTGATTTTATCCAGTACCTGAGGATCATCATAATCCAAGACCAACACATTTTTGACCGCCGATTGGGGAATGCCCGGAGCAATGGGTACGGCTACCGTTTCTCCTCGGCGTTGAATGCCTTTGACCAACATCTCATCGGCGATTCCGTGATAGTCTCCTTCAAAAACGGCGACCAGCTCCTTGCCCGTAACTGTTCTTGCCGCCCGCAGAGCAGCCGAAATCGCCTCTGAACCCGTATTGACCAGGGTAGCTCGGTCCATCCCGCTGAGTTCACATAACAAGTCAGCTACTTTTTTGGCCAATGGCGTAAGAATGCCCAGTTCCGTTCCTTTCTCCAATTGCTCCATCACGGCTTTTTGCACAAAGTCAGGCGTATGTCCAAAAAGACTAATCCCAAAAGCCATCCGATAATCCACGTATTTATTGCCATCCACATCCCAAAGATGAGCTCCCTTCGATCGTTCTATGGCAATTTGATAAACCATATCTTTCCAGATGCGGTTGAAACCGACAATGGCACGAGGATCAGACAAATGAAGCCGCTGACTTTGGGTCAAACTTTGCGAGCCCTTTGTTCTGCTCGTGTATCTTTTCACCAAATCATCCAAATGGCGCAACTCTTTTTCCGTCAAGTCTTCTCGGCTCTTCTTGTCGATAGGTTTCCAAGGACCAAAAGCCATTCCCTCTCCACTTTTCAAGGCCTTTGCCTCCCTTTCTATCTGCTTGGCTTTTTTAGCTTCCGCTTTTGGAGGAGTCGAAATACCGTTTGATAAAGGAACGCTTTGAGGACTTGACGTCAAGCCGTGACTTGGCCCATTTTGACCAGGAGACTGTATTGGTCCACCTCTCAACAAAGCCAATTGTTGTTCCATAATTTGCAACTGTCGATGAAATAAGCCTTCCATCGAATTCATCTGTTGGGGATCCACAATTGGGGCATTGACCGGAGGAAATGGAGAGACTGGCTGGACCGGAATTGGGGCATTGATAGGGGCTGCTGGTCTAGGGGCAGCCATGTTGCCTGTATTTTGTTGAATACTGCCGTTCAATTGCTGCAACTCTTCTCGATAGGCCTCCGCTGGCAACTGCTGATCGATGTATTCAGCTAAAGATTCTAGGTTGGGGGCCTCTTCAAATAATTGTCGAAAACCAATTTTGACTTTAAACGTTTTTTTAATTTTGGCCGTCGCTTGGGTCAAAAAGAGGGAATCAAAACCCAATTCCAAGAAAGTTGCATCTTCGTATAATTCGGCCAATTCAATCCCACTGAGGTCGTGAAATAGATCTTTTACTTTTCCTAAGACTAAGGTTTTTCTTTCCATCTTCAATCCTTCATTTTGTGTTTCCGTAGACACTTCTTTTGGTTCAATGCGCAGAGGAGTAGTTTCTTCCAAATCGTTAAAGGGCATTGGTTTGGCTTTGAGCCAATACGACTTTTTCTCAAAGGGATAAGTCGGTAAAGAAGTGCGTCGAAAGGCATGTGGTGCATTAAAGGTATTCCAATCAATGGAGCTACCTGAACACCAAATTGTTCCAATTGTTTTTAGTAAGAAAGCAGTATCTTCAATCGTTTCTTTGGGATGCTTAAGTGCTGCTAAAATCAGTTGTTGACTTTTCTTAGCAGGATGTTGTCGAGCAAAAGTACTCAAGGTCTGCCCTGGCCCAACTTCTAGTAAGATTCGATCGGGCAGGTTCAATATCGTTTCAATTCCATCGGAAAAGCGAACGGTTTGCCGCAGATGATTTTTCCAGTATTCAGGGCCTTGTACTTCTTCTCCACCTACCCAGGTCCCACTGAGATTAGAGACGATTGGAATCTGGGGTTTTGAAAATTCAAGTCCCTCTAAAAAATGACCAAACTCCACGAGAATGGGATCGATCATATGCGAATGCGCTGCCACTTTAATGTGGAGTCGAGTAGAATGGATCTCCTCCGCATTGAGTTTCGACTTGATTCGATCAATGGCAGTAACCGAGCCAGAGACCACACAATGATCGGGTTTGTTGATCGCCGCAAAACTGAGTTCTTCATCCATGTAGGGCCTAACCTGTTCGGGGGCCAATGGAATACTCAACATCGTTCCCGCTTCCAATTGTTGGAATAAGCGACCTCGCAGGACAACGATGGCCAAGGCATCTTGCAAAGAAAACACCCCCGCAATACAAGCCGCAGTGTATTCCCCTAGACTATGTCCGATCATCTCCGCTGGCCGAATGCCCCAAGACAGTAATAGTTGTGCAGTAGCATATTCAAT
>JBCCSR010000806.1:0-3453 GCA_039199865.1 Bacteroidota bacterium | reverse complement strand
CGAAGATGGCTACATCGACGATTCAGATGCCAAAGACTTGGATTACGACGAATTGTTGACCACCATGATCGGAATAGGTGATATTGATGGCATAGCTCTCCGTGTCACTTGGGCCAGAGTTTTCCGGGAATAACATGCCCAGAGAGCCATAGCCAGGGCTACTTGGTGGATTGCCCCACAAATCGGTCAATACGATATCGCTACTTTGCGGATCGAGGTATTTGTAGCCCGAAGGTACATTTAGCGTAGCCAAGCCGTTTTTAATGTCAACCGTTCCGGTTTGATAATTAAAAGTGCTTTCCAAGCTATCGGCATAAGCCTTATACAGCGCCATAGCTGTTGCTTCGTCCATGACATTTTCCTGAGCAGTAGTATCTGCATCGGCTGTAGCGGATAGAGAAAAACAGGAAAATAGGGCAAAGAAAAGAGGTAGGAAAAATCTCGTTTTCAGCTTTATTGTTTTTGATTTGACCCGCTGCTTTCATCCAAAACACAGGAGTGAAGTTTTGGGTCTATGATAAAAAAAAGTGGTTTAAGGTTATTTCTTGTCTTGATGGAAAGTCATCCAAGACAACGTCAACTAGTCTTAAACCACTTCATCGGTCACTAGTTGGTGATACAGGTGGACTAACAGTGATATATTGTTAAATAGTTCCTTGAGGTAACTGTATTGGCTAAAAATTATTTTAATTTCGACAATGCCGCTTTAATGCGTTGCATCGCATCTGTCAACTGTTCGTCTGAAGCCGCATAAGATATTCTAAAGCAATTGGGGGCGCCAAAGGCCATTCCCGTTACAACGGCAACATGAGCATTGTAAAGGACAAATTCACAGAAATCATCCGCATTTTGAATGCTTGTTTCTCCGTCTGTTTTCCCAAAGAAATCGCTGATATCTGGAAAAATGTAGAACGCCCCTTGTGGATGATTGAGTTTCATACCGGGAATTTCTCGTAGGAGAGACAAAACCAAGTCGCGACGGCGCTGAAAGGCAGCAGTCATTTGGCGCGTAGGTTCCATATCTGCCAGTAGGGCATGTGCGGCTGCTTTTTGGCCAAAAGCATTGGCCCCAGAAGTGAATTGTCCTTGCATTTTGCTACACGCAGAAGCAATCCACTGGGGAGCACCCAAGTAACCCAATCGCCAGCCAGTCATGGCAAAACCTTTGGAAAACCCATTTACAGTAATGGTTCGATCTTTTACTTGATCGAAAGAACCAATGCTGATGTGCCGCCCCGTAAAATTGATGTATTCATAGATTTCATCCGCAATAATGTGGATGTCCTCGTATCTGGCAACGAGATTGGCAATAGATTCTAACTCATCATGAGTGTAGACAGAACCAGTTGGATTACAAGGAGAAGAAAACAGAATCAATTTTGTTTTCTCGGTAATCGCTTCTGCAATGGTCTCGGCACTAACTTTGTAATCCGATTCGATCCCCGCGGAGACAATGATCGGACGACCACCACCTAATTTTACGATCTCGTAGTAGGATACCCAGTAAGGGCCCAAAATAATGACTTCGTCTCCTTCATTGAGGAGTGTCAAGCACAAGTTGGCAATGGACTGCTTGGCTCCGTTGGAGACGACGATTTGGCTGGGGGTGAAGTCGAGCTGATTGTCTCTTTTAAATTTGGTACAAATGGCTTCTCTCAGTTCAAGTAGACCAGGCACTGGCGTATATTTCGTGTACCCCTCTTTTAGGGCTTGAGCGGCCGCATCTTTAATATGTTGAGGCGTATCAAAATCAGGTTCGCCCAAACTTAGGCTGATGATATCGTGTCCTTGATTCCGTAGATCTCTGGCTACTTGGGCCATTTTGATGGTGGCCGATTCCGCCATGTTCTGAATTCGTTCGGATAAAAGTGAGGTAACAGTAGTTGCCATTTTTGATTAACAATTTTAGGGATTTACCAAATGAAGCATAAAAGTAGGAGATTTATGAGTTAAATGCTCATTTTTACTCCATACATCTCCACATTATTGGAAATGTGCGGCTAAAATAGTCATCCAACATCATTCATTTTAATCATATCTTATCATATTTAGCTAGATATTTATCATATTTGCCCATCCATTGAATGCAAACCTCAAAATGAGTAAGAAAAAGGTAAAAACTGGCCAACAGCGAAAAGTAGCAGACCATGCTTTTAAAGGCAAATTGAGTATTGTCGTACCTTGTTATAACGAGAGCAAGCGACTCCATAAATTGCTTAAAGCACTGAAATCCTTTGACCAGAGTTGGGGCAGAGCACTGGATATCATTTTGGTTGATGATGGTAGCCATGACGATACCGCTGAGCAAATCAAGGCGACTTTTAGCGATGCTTTTTCGTCTGCGGTGGAATTTCAGCTCCTTGAGATGGGAAAAAACGGTGGGAAAGGACGTGCCCTACAGGCCGGCGTAGAAGAAGCGAGTGGAGATTTTATCTTGACCATGGATGCAGATGTTGCTACCCATCCCAAAGAATTGCAAAAATGGCTGAGTCAACTTCCAGGTAAAACGTTTGACGAACAACAAATTCTGATCGCCTCTCGGGAGCATCAGAAATCGAAGGTCAGTGGCAAAGGCATCAGACGTTTAGCGGGTTTGATTTTCAATTTTACCATCCAACTGTTCACCAACCTCAACTTAAGTGACACGCAATGCGGGTTCAAACTTTATCCCGCCAAATGGGCCAAACCATTATTTGCCAATTTAAAAACTATGGGCTGGGCTCATGATGTGGAACTTTTGTATGCTGCGCATCTACAACAGGTAGAAATCAAAAGCATGCCCGTGAAATGGGATCATCAGGAAGATTCGAAAATTTCCCTTTTTACCGACAGTCTCAAAATGTTTTGGGAAACCATTCGAATCTCTGCTCGGCTCAACTGGAACTATTTTGTTACTCAGCCCATCAAGGATCTCACCAGCCAGTCGGCCAAGGAGGCTACCGAGCCCTCTTATTATCGCCTCCTTTTCGCATTGCTGGCCTTAGTGTTGTTTATTGCCATGCCCATGTTGAGTTATGACTATGGCATTACTGGGGATGAAGAGATTCAGAAAATTTATGGAGAAAAGGTTTTGGATTATTTTGAAAAAGACGATCAGTCTGCTTTGGATTACAAAAACCTCTATTACTATGGGGGAATGTTCGACTATTATGCGGCAAAACTAACTCGTTTTTTCACCGGTTCTGACGTCTATGAAATTCGTCATGTCTTCAATGCATTCGTCGGCTTTCTCTTGATGTTATTTACTGGCTTTTTGGCAAAAGAAATCACGGGAAGTTGGCGAGGTGCCTTCTTTGGTCTGCTTTTCATTGCACTGACTCCCCGTATTTTTGGGCATTCGATGAACAATCCCAAAGACATTCCCTTTGCTGCTGCTTATGCCTTTACGCTCCTTTACCTGATTCGATTTACCAAACAATTGCCCAAGCCTTCCACCAAGACCATTTTGTTTTT
>JBCCSR010000805.1:0-3454 GCA_039199865.1 Bacteroidota bacterium | reverse complement strand
TTGATGTATGAAAGCGAGAATTTTATTACTTACTGGTATGGTGAGGGCCGACGCATTGGACAATCGGTGGTACAGATGGCGGAATTGGATCACGATTATGTTCAAAATATTTTGGAACACCGAATGAACAACAAAATCGAGATCATTGTCTACAAAGACTTGACGGACATCAAGCAAAGCAATATCGGAAGCGAGGAGGCCTTTATCAATACTGGTGGAAAAACCAAAATCGTTGGCAACAAGGTTTATGTTTATTTTGATGGCAATCACAAAAATCTACGACGATCGGTACGGGAGGGTATTGCTACGGTGTATATGAATGCCATGATGTTTGGTTCTAACCTTCAAGAGATTGTTCAGAATGCGGTCATGCTCAATCTACCTGCTTGGTTCAAAGATGGTTTGATTTCCTACGTTGGCGAGGAGTGGAGCGCAGAATTGGACAATCAATTGCGGGACATTATCCTCAGCGAAGATTTCAAAGATTTTGATCGACTCACCGACGACTACCCCATTTTGGCCGGCCATTCGATGTGGTATTACATCAGTCAAAATTATGGGAAGTCTACCGTTTCCAACCTGCTGTACCTCACAAGAATCAATCGCAGTATTGAAAGCGGGTATCTCTACGTTTTGGGTACTCCATACAAAAAGACAACAGAAAATTGGTTGCAGTACTTCCAGCAGCGCTACAAAACGGAGATCGAGGGAATGGATAAACTACGAAAGAAAGGAGTCAAAATAAAGAATCGTCGAAAAGCTCGAATCACTCAAGTGAAGATCAGTCCAAACGGGAAAAAAATTGCTTATGTACTCAATGAGATTGGTAAGATCAAATTGTACCTCCAGGACATTCGTACGGGCGATCGGAAAATGATTTTGAAATATGGTTCACGCAATGCCTTTCAGGCAACGGATTACAACTATCCTCTAATTGCTTGGAATCCCAATAATCTAGAGCTCGGCGTTATTTACGAAAAACGTGATGTGGTTAAGTCTTTGCTCTACGATCTTGCTTCTGGAAAAGGGGTTAAGGATGTACTCCCCAATCAATTTCAGCGCGTTTACAGTCTGGATTATGTCAATCCTAGTAAAATGCTCTTTTCTGCAGCGGTTAGAGGTATTTCTGATATTTACACTTACATTCCCGTTACTCGACAGTTTCAAGCCATTACCAATGATTTTTGGGATGATTTGGATGCTAGCTTTGTGAAGATTGATGGTCGGAAAGGCATTCTCTTTGCGTCTAATCGACAAGATTCAATGTTGATGACCCAGAAACTTGACTCGATCCTCCCCATCAATAATTTCGATATCTTTTATTACGATTTGGAGACCAAAAGCAAAGAACTCGTACGGGTGACTTATACTCCATTTGCCGATGAGCGACAACCCATTGGAATTGATTCAACTTGGTTTGTTTACACTAGCGATCAGAGCGGAGTAGTGAACCGACAAATGGCTTATTTGGAAGAATATTTGGCCTTTTACGAGCAAGTGATTCGCTTAACGGATGGCTCAGAGGTCATCCTACATCAGGATTCTTCGCTTAGCCTTTTGGATTCTACATTGATTGATTCTATCGCACTGCGTCCCGTCTACAAGAAAAGAGCGATCAAGCATAATGTAACGAATTATCCGCGCAATATTCGAGAGCATCATGTGAGTCTTCGACGAGATAAACTAGTAGAATTGATTGATAAAGATGGGGAGCAATTCCTATACGTTCAAAAGATAGATACCGCAAAAGTACAAGTAGCACAGGCTACTCGATTTCGGGAGCAGAGTGTTCTGGTTAGAGATGCACTTGAAGAAACCATCAAAATCGATCCACCTGCTTCTGTGCCGGACGAACCTGATCGTGGCGAACCCTTTTTCATCTCTCCTCATGATGACCTCCCAACGGAGCCAGATACCATTCCTGAAAAAATAGCGCCGAAGGAGGAAGTGGAGAAGGTGGATGTTGACAATTACTTGTTTCAAAGTGAATTTGATGACGAAGAAATTCCGGCTCGAATTGTCGATAATCCTGAACCTGATGTCCAAGAGAGTGAACAAATTATTGAACCCACCAATAGGCCCATTCCCTCTTTTCGGGCAGAAGAAACGGTACAGCAAGTTCATAAATTTCGACCTGCTCGAATTGTACCCTATCGGCTAAAATTCAAAACGGATTACGTAACGACTCAGCTCGACAACAGTCTGTTGTTTGGTGGGCTCAATACTTATGCTGGATTCCGTCAAGACAACAGCTTCCCTCCTCCCGGAATTTTGCTCAAGGCCAATTTCAAAGATCTATTTGAAGATTATGAAGTGGAAGGAGGCATTCGAGTACCGACTACTTTCAATGGAGCAGAATACTTTCTGTTGTTTGACAATAAGAAAAAGCGTTTGGACAAACGTTTTGCAGTCTATCGTTGGGCCCGGAAAACCAATGATTTGGTCTTTTCAGGCAATCCACTATTTACACCCAAAAGCAAGCGAACAGCTTTTTTGACCCAGTTGCAGTTGCGTTATCCTCTAGATATTTTCAGAAGTATTCGAGCGACGACGACGCTACGTTTGGACAAGAGAACGCAACTGGCCACCGATGTCAATACGCTAGATACGCCTACCGAAAAACAACAAAGGCTAGGGGTCCAATTGGAATACGTTTTCGACAATACGCTCGACGTAGATCTCAATATCAAGCATGGGACGCGTTATAAGGTTTGGGTGGAAGTACTCAAACGCTTTGAGATTGATTTTATTGATGGCTTTACCTTCGACTTGTCGGAAGGCTTTATGACGGTTTTGGGGATCGACGCTCGGCATTACCAACGCTTAGATAAGCATTCGGTGTTGGCCGGACGATTTGCTGCCTCAACCTCTTTGGGTTCTGAACGGATTTTGTTTTTCCTTGGAGGGGTAGACAATTGGCTGTTCCCCCAATTCAATGATGAAATTCCAATTCCCGCCGAGGAAGGGTTGGCCTACCAAACCTTTGCCAATAACCTTCGCGGCTTTAAAACCAATGTTCGGAATGGTACTTCTTACGCCTTGGTCAATCTGGAGTTGCGAGTACCCATTTTTAAATACTTTTCTCGAAGAGTACGCTCGTCCTTTTTTAGAAATTTCCAAATCGTAGGCTTCTTTGATTTTGGTACGGCTTGGCAAGGTTTATCCCCATACAGTGATGACAATCCCCTTAATACCACTACCATTACCAATTCAAATGTAAGAGTAGATATTAACTATTTCCGAGATCCGATTGTCGCGGGATATGGTGCAGGGATTCGCAGTGTATTATTTGGTTATTTTCTTCGGCTGGATTATGCTTGGGGTATTGAGACGCGAGTCGTACAAGATCCTATCCTTTATTTTTCTATGGGAGTAGATTTTTAAAGCTGTTTGAAAAGTACTTTCTTTGAGCTTTTAAATCAAAAGTATTCAAAATGAAAGCCATGATTTTGGC
>JBCCSR010000804.1:0-3460 GCA_039199865.1 Bacteroidota bacterium | reverse complement strand
CCAAGACCATCCAATTATCCGTTTCAAAGCGAGCTCCGGTTATACACTATTTTCGATCTACCAAAAAGCAGCTTGTTGATTTGGACCCCACTGTATTGAACTGGGACGTATCAGGGGCCGAACATGTTGTTATTGACAATGGAGTTGGTGAAGTCAGCAAGGTCAAAACGGTACCGTTTTTTTCTCGGAAGGATACCGTATTGACCCTGACTGCTACGAGCTACTTTGGAGTCAAATCTACGGCTCAGATCACTATTCAAGTGTCTAAAGCGGCACCTAGTATCACCTTTCACACCAGTTCTTACTTGATTCAGAAAGGCCAGAAAGTACAACTGTCTTGGAAGGTATCAGGAGCGACATCCATTCAAATTCAGCCCGGAATCGGATTAGTCAAACAGGAAGGGACACGAATGGTTAGACCTTTGGCCAACATCAAATATCGGATCATTGCAGAAAGTATTTTTGGGCAACTTGCAGAAGAGGAGATTGCCATTGAGCTACTCAAAGCGATACCGCTTAGTATATCCTCTAAGCTAGCGATTTCAAAAGAAAAAAGGATGGAACCTATTCCACTGAAAATTAGTCAGCCAAATCTTACGATGAGTCAAAAATTGGATATTCCAATACCGGACTTAAACTTTTCAAAAAAATAAAATCATGAAGCGCATCATCTTACATATCAGCAATCTGTTTATTTTTTGTTCTGGTGCCAAGCAGTCTATTCTCGTCAATTGTCCTGATGAGCGGAGTAAGTATGCAGGCATGGGGGCCACAGTATTGTTTACCGGACTTCTAGCCATGCTTTCAGGAGGCTATGCTTTCTCACAAGTTTTTTATGACCACCCCTACGTCCTTCCAATTTCCCTAGTCTTTGCGCTGTTTTGGGGATTAATCATTTTTAATTTGGATCGATTGATCATCATGAACATCAGAAAGGAGGGGAGCATTTGGAAAGAGCTCAGTGTAGCCTCGGGTAGAATTGTATTGGCCATCTTCATTGCCATTGTCATCTCCAAACCACTAGAAGTAAAACTATTTGAGGATCGCATCAGTACTTTAATTGAATCTGCCCAGTTTGCTCAAGATAGCATTGATTTTAAACGTACTAACGAAACCTACGGTATTGACGAAAGAAATGCGAATTACAAAGCAAGTCAAGACAAAATTGCGTCCCTACGCGATCGATTGACCAATGAGGCCCCTACCAATCCACGGTATCGAGAAATCAAGGACCAGGAACTTCCCCAAAAGGAGCAAGCCTATGCTACCGCAAATAAAAACTACTACTACTACCGAGAGGAACTTTTAAAAGTTTATCGGCCACACGGGGCCAAACTATACAAAGAGCTCCCAGATGAGGTAAAACCCGATGCAGATCCATATCGGTACAATATGGGTTTACACGATAGATCAAGAAAAAAAATTAAGCAGGAAATAGGGAAGTTGAAAGCAGAACTAGAGCAGTTGCGTCAAGAACATCGGAACCTAATTACTGAAAACATAAAAGATAGCGAGGGACAACTCGAAAAAGAGAAAGAGGAAAAGGAGTCAATTGAAGCTATTGCCAACAAAGGGCTGGCCAACATTAGAGCAGCAAATGCAAAAAGCTACAGTGAAAACTTGATCACTCAACTTGAGTTTCTGCACAAGCTAACAGAAAATAGGGAGGGCAATGAAGTAATGCACTACATCGGATTATTTATCACCTTGTTGTTTCTTTCCTTGGAACTATCGCCAGTCTTGGTGAAAATTTTTACCAAGCCGGGAGCATATGATGCTCTTCTCAGCGCGCAAGAGTTACGGATGGCTTCAGCGGCTAACACTATTGCAAATGCACAGCACAAAGTAGATATAGACAAAGTCAATATGAAGAAAGACTTGGCAGTACAAGCCATTAACAAATGGGGCATCCAAAAACGAAATGAAATCTCTAGCAAAACATTGACGAAGCAAGAGACAGAGCAATATATTAAAGACATCGGTCTAATGACTGCATAAAATAATTGGAATGAAAAAAATAATAGAGCATATCACGAATGGTTTGGTCTTTATTATGGCCATCTTTGGGCTTATTGTCCTTGGTAATGTTTACTTCAGTTCTACAAACTACGATTCAAAAGTGCTGTTTTCAGTGGTGCTTGTTGGTCTCTTGATTACAGCGGCTATCGTCATTTGGGATAGCTTTATGCGAGTGGTGTACAAGGGTTTCCAACTTGGAACCTATCGCCCTAAGCGTCACTTTGCTGTTCGACAATTGGTAGGGATATTCCTACTATTCTCTACGGTATTTACCTTTTACACTGGATTTTATACCTACTATGGGACCGTGATTGCTCAAGATAAAGCATTTACTCCACTGTCCTTATCTAGTAGTTATGAATACGTTACGAGAGAATTAGAAAATCCTGTACATATCACCCAAATCAATGAAAGCAAAGTAGTTGCCGACTCTTTTAGCTTCCTTTTTTTAATTGATCACACTGGATCTACTGAGATTGAAAAGAGAGTGAGAGATCGCAGAGGAACTGCCAGTGATCGGGCATACGTCAACCAGCTGATCCCCCTGAAAAAGGCCATCAGCAAAAAATTCATCGAGAGTGATCAAAAGGAGGAGGAGTATATAAAAAATCATAGCATAAAGACGCTAATGGCTATGTATATGCTGAATCAGATTAAGTCTCAATTTAGCCAAGGGAATTCCCACTTTGCCCTGGCCAGCCTGGAGTCAGAATTGCGCTTGATTAAAGGCAAAGAAAAGGTAAGATGGTCAGACTGCTGGCGGCCAATCAATGAACAGGAAATTAAAAATGCCATCAATAATATTGAGGAATACGAAAAGAAGGTCATTTATGATGAAACAACTAATTTTCAAGTTCTTTTTAAAGGAGTAAGGGAACGTCTACTGGTCAATGGTGATTTGGATAAACAAGGACATTTTGATAAACATGATCAAAATTTGGTAATTATCATTATCAGTGATTTCCACCATGAGGACAAAATTGTTCCCTTTCGGAATATTGAGTTAGAGATCAAGCAAATTGCCGAGTTTGAGCATACTTCAGAACTCAACTTGATCAATATTCCAGCATACAATATTGATTACAACAAAAGTAGCGATCTCGTTGAATTGATCAATAAGTACTTTAGGTTTATTCCATTTACCGAAGAAAAGATGCTTAACATGATCAACTTTTGTGAAGAGGACTTATTTGCCAATCAACTTCAATCTTTGGTTTCCCCAACCTTACAAAAAGAAGATCATCAGATCAAGTTCAAATTTAGTAGCTACACTGAAAATATGGATGCTACCGTAAAAACGAAGTGTGATCGAAATATTCCGATCGTTTTGAAATTGAAATCGAATCATCCCGAAAGTTTGAAAGATACTAGAATTGAATACAGCAGTGATAAAGGGAGTACTTATAAAAGACTGTACTATCCCATCCCCGAAAAGATTATG
>JBCCSR010000803.1:0-3460 GCA_039199865.1 Bacteroidota bacterium | reverse complement strand
GTCCGCTACATGAGAAATAACGAGAAAGTTTGCTTTGAGTGCGCTAATGAAGTTTCAAAAACAGTTCCAGAAAGAAGAAATGGAGGTGGAAGCACTCCATTTAGACTAGGGCTACAAAGCGCCCTTTTGACAGGACACTCAAGGGTAAGAAGAGCGTTCCGGTCCATTCGCCAAAAAGAGTAATGGGATGACCACCACTTAGGGCCACAATGGGCCAGATTTGATTGGGTTTGACGTGAGTAGGCAATTGATAACGCTCTTGATCGACCAGAAAAAGCTGATCCTGCTGATAAATCGGCCTCATATTCTCTAGGCAACAGGGAAAGTTTTCCAACCAGGGATTGATGGAAAGTACCTGAGCATAATCTTGTAAAAACCCTTGGGTATTCCCATAGCCTTTCATTTTTCGAATGTTCTCCTCCTCTAGCTCGGGGCCCTTCAGCAGGGCTCGCTGTGGATAAGCTGCGGGATAGTAAATCAATTTTCCTCGGTAAATACCGCCTACTTCCCATTCTCGATCATAGCCTCGATTTTGGTAATTATAATCGAGCAACAACGCCATTTTACGGCTATATCGTCCTCTCAACCAAGTTCGTCGGAAATAACCATTATCGATATTTACCCCTTCAAATTGACCCAAAACACCCCACTGATCGTCAATGCCTTCTTGCTCCAATAGATCCTTTCTTTTGTCTGTAATTCCGGCAATTCTTAGCAATTGCTCCTGCAGCTCTTGGGGTAACTCATCGAGTCGGCGAAAACCACGTGCCAATAAATACAACTCGGCCAACTCCTGTAGCATTTGTTCTGGCCAGGCAGCTTCGCTGTGGGGCAATAATTGTAAGGAGCGAATTCGGGGGCCCAAAGCAGATAGTTGAGTATCGACCATTCGAGCCGAGAAATCTTGCCAGAAAGCATAGTCTTTTCCTTCGACCGAAGCAATTCCAGTGCGAATTAGATCACTCAGCCAAGCTTCGAGGTCCAGCATTCCCTGCTTCATACGGGCGATGCGTTGATTGCGGCGTTTTAGGCGATCAATTTCACTCTTGGTCAGTGAATTAGAAGGATCAGGAGGAGTGGGCATGAAAGGACAAGTATTGTAGGTTTAAGATTCCTGAACAATCCCTAAAATTTGCATGGCACGTTCTGAAGCAGTTTGCTCCGCACTTTTCTTGTTGAAATCATCGGCAGTTGCCAACTTTTTACCATCGACCAAAACAGCAACCTTAAATCGATCCCGCTTTTCAAATTTGTATTTGGCCAACATTTTATAGGCTACTGTCGAACCATTTTTCTGACACCACTCCAATAATTGGCTTTTGTAGTTGTCATCAAAGTTTTCCAGCTCATGAATATCGAGATAACCTCTGAGTATTTTCCGGATCACATACCTTTTGGTACGAGAATAACCACATTCCAGATAAACGGCTCCGACCAGTGCTTCCAGCGCATTGCCCAGCATCGACTTGCTAAGTCGAGTGTTATTGTATTGCGCCAAAAAAACATCAAGGCCCATTTTGTCAGCAATCCGATTCAGGGATTTCCGTTTGACAATCTTCGACCGCATTTTGGTCAAAAACCCTTCGTTGCTGTTGGGGTATTTTTTAAACAGATATTCTGCAACGATAGTCCCAAGCACGGCATCACCAAGGTATTCTAGCCGTTCATTGCTTTGTACCGCATAAAGTTTGTCCGTAGACGTGGACTTATGGTAAAAGGCCAATTTGAATAGAGCCAGATTAGAGGGGGTAAATCCAAGCAAGGCCCTCAGCCTTTTAGCGAAATTCTTATCCGTAGATAAGTACAGGTTGTAAAGTCTGAATAGAAACTTCAAATTTCAGTTATTTGCGTCAATTAAAGCGGCCATAAGTGAATTGGAGTGATCAATTCCACTTGGCCATAACGATGTTGAAAAGGACAGGATCCAAACAATAATCTGTTGGGAGCTTCCTAATCATTACAAATAACCTGATTGCTGAAAGCAGCAAGCCTTCGGCAAGCAGGGGGCATTGTCGACAATGCCATATGTTGTAGTATTAAAATTCTCGGTCCTATTGGATTCTAGCCGGTGTTGGTAGTTAGTTGTTGGAGTCGATAGAATAACAATAATCCATCGTTCTTACTTTCGAGATTGAGCTATTTTATTGACTCTGCTTATTTTTTTACCAATCACTCAGTAAAAATACAAAATTTTAATAGGCTTTGAGAACAATCAATACGACAAAGCGTGACAAGCTAAATCCGCGACAAAGTAATACCCTAAGATAGTTGTTTGAAGATCAAGGAAGAATTGTGTCCTCCAAACCCGAATGTATTGCTCAGTACCGCTCTTACGGATCGCTCTTGGGCTTCATTAAACGTAAAGTTGAGTCGACTGTCAATTTCAGGATCGTCTGTAAAATGGTTGATCGTAGGTGGAACAAAAGATTGATCAATGGCTAAGATTCCTGCGATGGCTTCGATGGCTCCTGCTGCCCCCAACAAATGCCCAGTCATAGATTTGGTTGAGCTAATATTGAGTTGATAAGCATGATCGCCAAAGACTTCTAAAATTGCTTTTGACTCAGCAATATCTCCCAAAGGAGTTGATGTACCATGGACATTTACGTAATCAATGTCTCCGGGGTTCATTTTTGCATCATTAAGTGCCATCTGCATCACATTTCTGGCGCCTAGCCCCTCGGGATGCGGGGCAGTAATGTGATGGGCATCTGCTGTAGCTCCACTTCCCACAATCTCGGCATAAATTCTTGCTCCCCTATTGCGTGCATGCTCATACTCCTCTAAAACTAGAACACCTGCTCCTTCCCCCAAAACAAAACCCTCTCTATCTTTATCGAAGGGACGTGAGGCCGTCTTGGGATCATCATTGCGAGTAGACAAGGCCTTCATCGCGTTGAACCCTCCAATTGCTGTAGTGGTAACCGAAGCTTCCGAACCACCAGAAATGACGATATCTGCCCGTCCAAGACGGATGTAATCAAAGGCATTACTAATGGCATGAGAAGAAGATGCACAAGCAGAAACCGTTGCGTAATTGACGCCTCTAAAGCCGTATTTTATCGAAATATGACCCGCAGCAATGTCGCTGATCATTTTGGGAATTAAAAAAGGATTGTATCTAGGCGTACCATTTCCCACTGCAAAGCCAGCAATTTCCTCCTCAAGGGTACGCAAACCGCCGATACCTGAACCAAAAATCACTCCTGCCCGGTTCAAGTCAATTTGTTCTATGTCCAAACCCGAACTCTGGACTGCTTCATCGGCAGCAATAATCGCTAGCTGGGTGAATAAATCCAATCGTCTGGCCTGACGTCGGTCAATGAAGGATTCGACGTCCAGGTTTTTCACCTCGCAAGCAAATTTGGTTCTGAACTTTTCAGCATCAAACTTTGTGATAGGAGCTGCCCCACTTTTTCCATTTATTAGACCTTGCCAATAATCATTAGCAGTGTTTCCT
>JBCCSR010000802.1:0-3462 GCA_039199865.1 Bacteroidota bacterium | reverse complement strand
CAAATCCAACGCAGTGGAGATGCGCTACATCATTGATGAATTTCAGCGAGTCGTCTTGGCCCATCCCGATATCTTCTTTTCCTTGCACCACAACAATGCCGAGGTTTTTCACCTTCCACCGGGAAATCTGCGACAAAGGATTGTGAGTGTTTTTGGCAACAATTGCAATAAAAAACTGGTCCCCGTATCCGAGCAAACCGATGTTTTGCGCCTCAACGGATACGTCGGAAAACCGGAATTCGCCAAGAAAACCCGGGGAGAACAGTATTTTTTTGTCAACAACCGGTACATCAAAAGTGGCTATCTCAATCACGCCATCATGAGCGCCTACGAGGAATTGCTGCCTACAGATACTTTTCCGCTCTACGTTATCTTCTTAGATATTGACCCTGCACGGATCGATATTAATGTGCATCCTACCAAGCAAGAAATCAAATTTGATGACGAACGCTTGGTTTACAATTACCTCAAAGTGGCCGTTAGGCATGCGCTGGGGCAATACAGCATCACTCCGACATTAGATTTTGAACAAGAAGCCGCCATTACCAAAGCTACACCGGATTTTGGAAAACGATCGGATGCGCAAGCACCCAGTCAATTTGGAAATGTAGCCCCGAAGTCAACTGGTAAAGAGAAATCGCCTACCTCGCTGCAATCTTCCAATCTGCGCAACTGGCAAAAGCTATACGACGGTCTGGAGGAGTTCGATACGGATGAGGGCACCGCAGAGGTTACCGTAGATTCGGTGACCATCGAAAGCAAATGGTCGGAAAGTACCCCCATAGATGATAGGAACAACAGTTTTTCTCGTCCCCAAAAACATCCTTACCAGATCCACGGACGATATATTGTCAGTCAAATTAAATCTGGGTTTTTACTCATCGATCAGCAAGCTGCGCACGAGCGGATTTTGTACGAACGCTATCTTTCGGCCCTTCACAATAAACAAACCGCTACCCAAAAAGAGCTATTTTCGAAGACGGTCAACCTTTCTCCGGCAGATGCACAAGTCCTGCAAGAGATGCTTCCGCAAATGCAGGTTTTGGGTTTTGATATTCAGGACTTTGGTCAAAATAGTTTTGTCATTCATGGCGTTCCCGCCGATCTTTCCGGTGGAAAGAACGAACAGGATTTGATCGAAGCATTGGTAGAGCAATACAAGACGAATTTGGAGCTTAAGCTCAATACCCAAGAAAGTATTGCTCGTTCAATGGCTAGAGGAGCAGCGATCAAGCGAGGACAATCCCTCAATCCAACTGAGATGCAAGAGCTCATTGATCAACTTTTTGCTTGCGAGGTGCCTTACAAAAGTCCCAATGGTCAACACTGTTTTATTACCTTTGAGCTAGAGGAATTACAAAAACGATTCAAAGGCTAAACCCTCTTGAAAGATTACTCAACGATGAATTGGGGAAGAATGTCGAAATTTACAGCTACTTTCTGGAATTATCGCTACATTCCGTTTCGTCTGATTTAATATTTTGATAAATTATGATGCTTAATATTACCGATGTGGTCAAGCACTTGCTCATCATCAACGTCTTGATGTTCTTGGTGAGTAATATTATGGGGCTCGATTCCTTGGCGCTGGCCTATTTTGAGTCGCAGCATTTCCAACCCTATCAGTTTGCGACCTACTTTTTTATGCACGGTGATATTACTCACTTGTTGTTCAATATGATTGGTTTGGTTTTTTTTGGAAGTGTGCTGGAACAGTATTGGGGACCTAAAAAGTTTTTATTTTTCTACTTTTTTTGTGCGATAGGATCAGCGGTTTTACACTATTCCATTTACTACATCGAGTTTTCAGGCATTGAGCAAGCCATTAATGCTTTTGCTCAGGATCCCTCCTATGATCACTTTGTTGGTTTTTTCCAAGATCAATTTGGCGGTTCTGAGCGTTTTAATGCAACCGGAGCCAAAGAATACAAAACGGCTTCGGATTTACTGAAAGCTGGAGATGCTCGTGGTGTAGAGTACGCAGTCAATCTGATGAATAGCTTACTGTTTTTCAAAGTCAATGCCCCGTTGATTGTCGGTGCCTCTGGGGCTATTTTTGGGGTATTACTGGCGGTGGGTTTGCTCTTTCCGGAAATGAAGATCACGCCATTGTTTTTGCCTTTTGGCATCAAAGCGATGTACTTTGTTCCTATTCTGATGATTATTGAGCTCCAGTTGGGGGTCAGAAATTTCGAGTGGGACAATATTGCGCACTACGCGCATTTGGGGGGAGCTGTATCTGGAGCCGTGCTGATCTTGTATTGGCAAAAGTTTGGCTCGAGATTCGACTGACAACAAACTGGCGAAGCTTTTGTTTGACTTAAGGTGAAAGGTTGTTTTAGACAAAAGGACTTGTCAAAACGACTTGAAAAACCAGCGACAAGTTAATATATTGGGTTACGATTATATATGGTGGGATGATTTTCGGTATTTTCTTACAATTTCACAACCATTTCCTATCGTTCCTATAACAATAAGATCAAAATCAATCAAACGTTCCGCTGAGCTTTTGGGCTCGGTAAAACTTAAATACAGCATTCGATGTTAGGTTCAATCTGGGATGATGTCAAACGGCAGTACAGCTACGGAAACATGGTGACCCGACTCATTTTGGTCAACGTAGCGGTCTTTATTTTTATCAATTTGTTGTGGATTATTCTCTATCACGCAAATGCTGGTAAGCTGTCTCAGTTTTATTTTGACTTCATCAACTTCTTTGCGGTTTCTTCTGAATTGTGGACGGTGGTGACGCATCCCTGGTCGATCATTACCAATATGTTTATGCATGAAGGGTTTTGGCACATCCTGTGGAATATGCTCTTTTTGTACTGGTTTGGTCGCATCGTTGGGGATCTGATTGGCGATCGGCACATTCTTCCACTGTATATCCTGGGCGGCATAGCGGGAGTCGTCATATTTGTCACTTCTGCTAATTTATTGCCTTATGCCTATTCCAATAAGTTACCTTACGCACTTGGGGCTTCTGCTGGTGTTATGGCGATTGTGGTGGCCTCGGGCGTACTTGCTCCTGATTATAACTTCCGTTTGCTGTTTTTGGGGGATGTCAAGCTCAAATTCATTGCGGCGGCTGTTATTTTTATCGATTTGATGGGAACGGCGAACCTCGACAATACGGGCGGGCATTTTGCGCACCTGGGCGGAGCTATCTTTGGCTGGTATTACGTTTGGCAAATGCAAAAGAATGGTAGGGATCTTTCGGTTTCCGTCAACAAAGTATTTGATCGCATTGCTCGCTTTTGGGACAGTATCGTGGGCCGCATACAGGGGCGACGTCCAAAACCTAGAGTCGTTTACCGCAATAAAAATAAAACGCGTAGTTTTAGTCGGCCCCATGCTTCGTCCGATACCGAAGATCGATCCCATCAGGAAGAGTTGGACGCCATTCTCGATAAGATTAAAAAGAACGGTTACGATAGTCTCACCGAAGAGGAAAAAGAATTT
>JBCCSR010000801.1:0-3466 GCA_039199865.1 Bacteroidota bacterium | reverse complement strand
TTACCAAATTGTTTTACTTTGGTGAAGGCATTTCCAGCTACAAAAAAGCGGAGATAGTCATTGATTTGATGATCATAGCTGATTTCTGCTTCAATACCAATCGTAAAAGTCTTACTATATTGTGGCTTGATGATCAACTCATCGTATAAAGGACTTTGATTGATCCCTTGTAAACTTGTCTCATTTTGTCGCGTTCCTCTCAGTCCAAGCAGTACATTTAGGCTCCCCTTCTTGTCGGTATTAATGGCTTTTTGTAGCCCCAGACCAAAGGAGGTAAAGTGATAAAAGCTGGTTTGCGGTATCTGATCTCCCGATTGAAATCTGGCGTATTCATTCAAAAATTCATTTGGATCGGCATTGCCAAAAGTGGGGCGTTCTCCTCCTTGCCCAATCATAATTGATGGCTTTAGCAGCAAACCCAAACCCAGGTGCCGAGCATAAGCGATTTGCATGCTCAATAAATTTGCAGTACCATCCGCACCTCCATAGCCAACCCTAAACTCAATGGCATTGTCGGGTCGATGTTGTGCAGAGAGGGGGCCCACCAAGAAGATGAATTCGATGAATAGACTTAACTTTTTCATGTTTATAAAGATTTGTAGATTTTGAAATGAAGGTAATTGACCGCATCATCATAGTTGGTAATACCATATCTGATTCCTAAAATGAGCTTGTGATTGAGGCGATAGTTGTACTCCAGGCTCCCATTGTAATTGATGCCATTACTGGCTCTATCTTCCAGTCGTGCAGTATCGTTGGCTTCTTCGATACGTCGACTTCCATTGTAGAACGTGTAGCCAATTCCTGGGTTGAGCGCAATGCGGTGGCGATGGTTTTTAAACAAATTCAGGTGAACTAAGCAGTTGGCATCCAACTGGCGTTCCTTGTCGACCAAAGTCGGTTCGATGGAATAGATTTGTTGGTCTTTGCCAAAATGATAGGCAGTTTGAAATTCAAAGCCAATGATTTGATTGGCTTCAAAGTAGGTTCCCAATTCGAAGTGGAAGCCCGGATGACCATTGAAGCTGGCCCAGCCCGCTCCGGCAGTCAGGAAAAATCTGCTTTGTCTGAATTTTAATGGGAGGAGCCGCTCATTCAATTGGTCGGTATGATCGAGCTTGGGAGACTGCCAAGATAAGTGGGGTAAATTGAGGAGTCTCAAATCGCTCCCTTGCTGCTCTAATTGAGCAGCAAGGGAGCTTACTTGGCCGATTGGCAGTAATTTTCTGGACTTTGGCTTCATTTGCTTGCGGTGGTTTTACTGGTTCATCGACCAGGACCGTTGCTCCCTTACTGGCAGTATTCGAACGGCCTGGTCCATCAATCGATCCATCATTGGAAGCCACTTGGGGAGGGAGGTTCTTCTGATCCTTGCTGAAAGTCTCCTCTTCCCTTGGCTAGTCATTGCTTTATATTTTGAAGGTAAACTTGAGTGCTCATTTATTGATTGACCGAAATTGGGATCCAGTTTTTGATTCGGTGGGTTGCGTTTTTTATCGGTATTTTCAGGAGACGGTGGAAGACCGCTTTTCACTGCGCTAGTTTCATCTTGCATTTGGTTACTGTACATTGTCTTTGACTCACTGGGTTGCGGTCCCTCATTGGTAATGGATTTTGTTGATGCTCTTGGTGGAAGCTCTGGATTGAAGTGCTGCAACGACCAATAACCACCCAGGGTAAAGCAGAACAGGAATAGTAGTAGGAACAACCAAGTAAAGCGTTTCCAAAAAGGAGGTGCTTTCCTCTCTGGAACTTCTTCCAACAGCTGGCTCATCTTCGCCCATGCTTCTGGATCGTATACGGACTGATGGTTTTTGATGCGATTTTTATAATCCATTTTAGCCATTGTTTTTCAATTTTAGCGCTGATTGTTGATTCAGTTTTTGGCGAAGGCTTTTTTTCGCTTTGGCCAACAACCACTTTGAAGTATTGCTTTTAATCTCAGTGAGTGCTTCGATTTTCCGATGGGAGAATCCATCGATTTCGTACATCGAGAAGATTAGTCGTTCTCTTTCTATTAGGGTCTGAATCAGGGCAAAAATGGCTTCGGTGGCCAAATCATCTAAGGCAGTATTGAGATCGTACTGTCGATCATTGTAGTCTTTAATTTCTGTGGGGATCAATAGCTTACGATAGTTGATGTTTTTTCTCAGATGGTCAATCGAGGTCTTGATGAGAATGTCTTTGGCCCAAGCTAGATAATTGCTTTTTGGATCAGTGAGATTGAAGCGATCAAGATGACGAAATACTTTGAGCATGGCTAGGTTAAAAACCCATTGACCTTCTTCCACGCTTTTGGTGTAGCGGAGCGTACAGTTGAGCAGTCGTTCATAGGTGAAGCGGTACAGCTCATTCTGAGCAGCAGGCTCTTTTTTGCGACAAGCATAGATGATATGGATCAAGTCTTTGTTCATTGAATATTGGAGGATGCGCATCATCCGTTGATCAATTTAGAAAATTCATCTTACATATCGTGCGCAAAGGATAAAGGGTTGGTCCATCAGGTATTTTTTTTGAAAAAAAATGCGGCGTTAAAATGAGACTAGCTTTAGGGAGATGGTCAAACAGATGGGAATAGGGGTTAAGGGTGTAAAAACCAAAACAATACAAATTGTAAGATCATCGTCCCATCCATCAAACCGGTGTAGAAATAGTCGTGTCGGTCAGGGTGAGAACGATAGATGAGGAAGGCAGTGAGGAGATAAGCGATGCTCAGCGCTAGGAGGTGAGAAAAAGAATAGTATTCCAAATAGTACAGCTCAAGGGCCAGCAGTCCCGCCAAAACAATCAGGACCAGTGCAATGCTTCTGGCCTTGATCCAACCCAATTGGGCCGGAATGGTTTTCACTTCACTGTGCATATCTACATTCAAGTCCCGAATGTCAAATGGTAAGGTAATGGCAAAAACAAATAGTGCCCTTTCCAACATCATCAGCGCCAGTGCCAGATCAAAAGTTTGTGCTTCTTGAATGGCGGGCAGTAAGACACTGACCCAGGCCCAGACAATGGCCACCAAAAAAATCTTGATGTGATTCAAATCTCGCAAACGTTTTTTCTCTCCCCAAAAAGGAATGACATAGCCCAGTGAAAGTAAGCCTGGAATGACCAGGGCAGCTTGTACATTGGGGGCTAAGTAAAAAAAGCTCACCCCTGTCCCGAGCAGTCCAATAAAGGCATACACTTGAATGTGGGTTTTGAAGGTCACAATGACGCTGTAGCGTTCTAGCTGGAAGTACTCGTGTAGTTTGGAGATGCCAACGATGCGATGAACAGCGTATAAAAATAGGGTAGAGAAAAAAACAAATACCGCCAGGGCATCCATCTGGATTTGTCCCGTAAAGATCAACTGACTCTGCCAAGACATGGCTAGAGCTCCCGCCGCAATCCAAAAATTGCCATAGAGCAGTAGGTCAATTAATTTTTTTAGGAATATTCGGATTGTCATTCCACCACAATATTGTACTTT
>JBCCSR010000800.1:0-3470 GCA_039199865.1 Bacteroidota bacterium | reverse complement strand
GCCATATTCAGCGTAAAGAGAAGTATTGAAAATTCCGGAAGTGACATTGGGATCAATCTTGCCTGCATCCGTAAAATGTTGGTCGGCAATGACCCACCATTGATACAATTTAAAATAACCATTCCCTTTGGGTTGAGGCCAGCCACCACCCGCAAGTACCGGAAATGAGCAAAAAAGTAGAAAAAGACAACTAATAAATTGGCGTTTCATTTTTATCAATTTTAAGTCTTTGCTGATGCCATGCGGATCGCAAAGAAGGTTCGTTGTAAATGTGAATGGCTAGTCTACGAAATCCCCATCGCCTACCTTGACGTTGAATGGTTTGCAGAAATACAAAAGGTAATTGAATTCATTGATCGAGACATTGGAAGGAATCGTATAGCTATGTGCTCCGGAAAAGACCGATACCTTCCCCAACTCCAAAGCTCCATTGGTGGTATTGGGATTATTGGTCAGATAGACGTACAAACCGGGTAGATTCGCAGAAGCCGCATAGTTGTCGGCAAAAGATAAAGTCAGGGTGTTGTTATCCTCAGAAAGGACAAAATCGCCAGTCAATAAATAGGAGCTCGTTGTCTGTAAAGCTCCGTTCCGTTCGGATGGCGCAACAACTGTTTCTTCGCTAACGATGATCCGATGTTCAGCCGTCAAGACTTCTCCATTCGCATCTAAGGTCACATTAATGGTTGCCTCTCCCATTTCCAAGGCCGTCACTATTCCTGAGTCCTCTACACTGATCACGGAAGGATCAGAGCTACTCCAATTTTTGGGCAGTACCTCTTCTAAGCCTACATTATTGAGGTATTGCGCTTTGAATTCGAAGGAATCTCCCAGTCCCAATGTATCTACGGACTGAGTGATCCGCAGGACGGGATCTACGTTGTCAATGACAAAATCATCTCCGACGCATGAGAGTAGACAAAAGGGTAGAAAAAAGAAAAGCGTCTTTAGGTTTTTCATCGTTGCTTTGTTTTATAAGTTGATCGAATAAAATTGCAACGTGAAAAATAATCAAATGATTTTAGAAGCCAGAATTCAGATTGTCTTTAAAAATACAATTGAATCACAAAGCCCATTTCTCTATTCCAATTCGATCACCACATCATCTTGTTCTACCAAAGTTTTTTCGGATAGGTAAACTCTGGCTACTTTACCCGCCATCGGTGAGGTGATCGTACTTTCCATTTTCATGGCTTCAATAATAAATAGGGGCGTATTGAGTTCAACCTGGTCGCCCTCTTGGACCAATATCTTAGACAAAGATCCTTGTAATGGAGCACCAATATCTTGTTCTTTTTCCACTTTTTTGTGTAAAACCACCTTAGATTCAACAGAACGATCTCGTACTTCAATCGAACGAGTCTGCCCGTTGAGTTTGAACAGTACCGTACGATTGCCCATCTCATCTGCTGCACTTTTATTGAGGAAACGAATCAGGATGCGTTTGCCCTGATCAATCTCTACCAGGATTTCTTCATTGGCTTGCAAACCATAAAAGAAAGCAGGACTTGGTAAATTGCGGACCGTACCAAATCTATCGTAATGCTCCTGATATTGTGCAAATACTTTGGGATACAATTTGTAAGACAAGAAGTCTTGGAAGTGAACATACTGCCCAAAGGCCTTTTGAAAAGCGGCATATTCTTGATCAAAATCAACGGGTTCCAAATGCGCATTGGGTCGATTGGTGTAGGCCGACTCTCCTTTCAAGACCATCCCCTGAAACTCGGCAGGAAAGCCACCTTCTATCTGCCCAAGGTCTCCTCGCATCAAGGCTTTCATGCTGTCTGGAAAGGCCAAGGTATCGCCTTTCTCTAGGATGTCTTTTTCACTGAGTTGATTGGCAGTCATGAACAGAGCCATATCGCCAACCACTTTGGACGAAGGGGTTACCTTGACAATCCCACCCAACAAATCATTGACTTTTCGGTAATTTTTCTTTACCGTTTCAAACTGGTCTTCCAATCCCAATCCCCTGGCTTGTGGTCGGAGGTTAGAATATTGTCCACCGGGAATTTCATGTTGGTAAACCTCTGCCGTTCCTGCTTTAAGCTCCGTTTCAAAAGGATAGTAATAGCTTCTAGTAGTTTCCCAAAAATTGGCGTAAGCATTGAGGGAAGGTAAATCAATGGGTAACTCTCGTTGGTGTCCTTGCATCATCGCTACGATGGAATTGAAATTGGGCTGAGAAGTCAAACCAGACATAGAACTCAGCGCTACATCGATGACGTCTACTCCGGCCTCAATCGCTTTGAGATAGGTTGCCGACTGAATGGAAGAAGTATCATGTGTATGCAAATGGAGCGGAATATTAATACACTCCTTTAATCGATGAATCAATTCTTCTGCGGCGTAGGGTTTGAGCAAGCCCGCCATGTCTTTGATGCCAATCATGTGGGCACCTTCATCTTCCAAACGACGCGCCAAATCGAGAAAATACTGTAAATTGAATTTGCCCTGATGGGCAGCTTGGATATCTCCGGTATAACAAATACAGGCCTCTGCCAACCCTCCCGTCTCTTGACGCACCGTGTGGATGCTCTTTTTCATTCCCTCTACCCAATTGAGCGAATCAAAGATCCGGAAAACGTCTACTCCTGTCGACCAAGCTTCCGTGATAAAGCGTTCGATCAAATTATCGGGATAGGCCTTATAACCCACTGCATTGGATCCACGGAGTAACATTTGCAAAAGCATGTTGGGCATGGCTTTGCGGAGCAGTTCCAGGCGCATCCAAGGGCATTCTTTTAAAAAACGTAATGCGACATCAAAGGTAGCTCCCCCCCAAACTTCCATAGAAAAAATGCTATCTGCATGGTGAAAAGCATAGCTTTGAGCTACTTTGAGCAAATCGTGGGTCCGAACTCTTGTCGCCAGCAATGATTGATGTGCATCGCGAAAAGTCGTATCTGTGTATTGAATGCTCTTTTGATCTTTGAGCCATTCGGCAAACTTGACGGCCCCTAGATCATCAAGCATTTGCTTTTTCCCCTTGGGCATGGCCTCCGTTGCGGGAAAGGTCGGCACTGTGGCCATGTCAAAAACTTTGCTTTCGTCCACAAATTTGACATCTGAATTGCCATTGACAATGACCTCCGCCAGGTAGCGAAGCATTTTGGTTCCACGATCGCGGTAACGAGGAGCTTGTAGAATGTCGGGATATTCATCGATGAACTTGACGGTGGCCTTCCCTTCTTGAAAAGTTTTGTTTTGCAACAAATTGACCAAAAAGCCAATATTGGTTTGTACTCCTCTGATGCGAAACTCCGTGAGGGCTCGATGCAAGCGTTCGGCGGCGCCTTTGAGGGTACGTCCCGAAGCGGTAACTTTTACCAACATGCTATCAAAAAAGGGAGAAATGTTTGCCCCAGGATAAGCACTCCCGGCATCCAAACGAATGCCAAAACCACCAGCACTTCGATAAGCGATGATGGTTCCATAATCGGGTTTGAAATTGTCCAATGGATTTT
>JBCCSR010000799.1:0-3471 GCA_039199865.1 Bacteroidota bacterium | reverse complement strand
ACGCCAATGGCGCATATTTGATTACTGGCTTTGTCCGGCAAGCGATTGGAGGACGAAGATTGATGTGGATGAAGCTATCTGCAAATGGCTTGTTTGATCCAATGAATTTCCGAAGTCTAACAAGTAATGCCTACGGGGTATCGATTCTGGAAGGGAGTGAGGGCAATCACTTCATTACGGGCTATCGCGATAGCTCTCTCTTTTTGAATAAACTTGATGATTCTGGAGGACTGCTTTGGCAATTACAATTTCCGGATACTTACGAAAATCGTTTGGCTAGCTTAGTGAAAAATGAAAGGGGGCATTTGTTTGTGTTGGGAACGAAAAAACAAATCAGTAAAAATGTTTTGTTGTTAGAAATTGACGAACAAAGGAATATTATCATTGAATTAGAATACGGGACGAATAGTATGGATGAGCTCGGGGTTGCTATTGCACCTACCTTCGATAATGCTTATGTGATGTTGTTTGGCTCAAGTACGCCTGAAGGAACGGATACCCAAATTTCTAAAATATCTGATAAAGGAGATGAAATCTGGTCTTTGACTTTCGCCAATGCATCATTGGCCAATCCCAACGTGATTCTTGCCGCCCAAGAATATGGTTTTGCGTTCTTAAGTCAATTAGAAACCAACGGAGTTTATTCTTATCGATTGATTAAAACCGACGCCAATGGAAAAACGCAATGACTACCCAACATTGATCTTGCTGCTCATGTTATCTTTGTTCCAGCCAGTTGATCTTGGTGCAACCAATATACTGCCAATCAATTTAGGTTCAGATACTACGCTTTGTGCAGGACAAACCCTAGTTTTGGATGCACCGATAATAGCGGATACATTAGATTATCTTTGGTCAACGGGGGAGACTACGGCATCAATTAGTGTCCTTGAAAGTGCTACGTATAGCATCACCGTTACATCGCCTAATTGTACAGGTTCAGATGCAATTGAGGTACTCTTCTTAACGAGTCCCATCGCTAGTATTTCAGCCAATCCTGTTTGTTTTGGGGAAATGACAATCATCAATAGCAATTCAACACATGAACCAACGGCCCTTTTCAACTGGGATTTTGGGGATGGGACTTTTGCAAATACAGTAAGCAATCAAATGGGCCATCTATTCCCGGGCAATGGATTGACATACGAAGTAATTTTGGAGATTACAAATAGCAATGGTTGTCAAGACTCAGACGCAATCACAATCAACAGTCTTTTGAAGCCTTCAGCGCTCTTTCAGGTAGATCCAGTTTGTTTAAACGAGGTGACCACTTTGAGTAACTTGTCAGCAAACTTAACTGCCAATGCCACTGTCATCCTGGACTATGGCAACGGAATGTCTAGCACCGAACCAGCTGCAAGTGTACATACCAACATCTATACCGGTCCTGGTGAGTATACCCTTAATATTGTGGTCGAAAACGACAACACTTGTAAAGATACAACGTCATTGATGACGGAGATTTATCCATTGCCTTTTGCCTCCTTTTCAGGTTTAAACCCGACTTATTGTGCCGGAGATCCAGTGGATACTTTATTGGGTAGCCCACTTGGAGGAACGTTTTTGGGCAATAACGTTTCCAATACACCTAACCTAGATGATGGTTTTGGCTTTTTTGATCCAGCTACAGGAGGAACCAATATTAGTGTAACCTATGAGTATACTGATGAAAATGCCTGCACTGGATTGGCTACCAATACCGTTGAAGAAGTTTTTCCCAAACTTCCACTTGCTTTTTTAGGGGATGATTTAGTGCTTTGTTTGGGAGATACGAATGAGCTCCTTTGTGTCAATTTTCCTGGAGGGACTTTTTCTGGACCTTTCCTTGATATTGATCCGTCACTCGGTGAGGATAAAGCCATTTTTGTTCCAACCGCAATTGGGGACTACCAAATTAATTATCAGTTGGTTGATAATAACGGATGTTTAAATGCAGTCCAAAAAGACATTATCGTTTCGGGAATCATTGGTTTGAATCTGCCAATGGATACCTTCTTTTTTTCGGGTCAGACCTTAGAACTAGGAATGGATCCTCCGAATCCCGATTACATTTACCTCTGGTCAAACGGTGCGGCATCTCCTACTATTTCAATTTCGAATCCAGGGATTTATTTATTGCGTGTGACGGATGTCAATACAGGGTGTTCAAAGTCAGATACTACCTTTGTAGAAATTGCCTTTCCAACCTCTTTGGAAAATATTTCCCTACACGCAAGCATTGAGGCCTTTCCCAATCCCGTATTTGATGAACTAAGGTTAAATATTTATGCTCCTTTCTCTACTGAGGTCAATTTAGAGCTAGTGGATCAAGAGGGGCGTGTTCACTTGATTGAAAAGTGTTTATTACTTGAGAATGTTGTTATTAACAAAACAATGAATCTTTCCTTTTTGCCGAGTGGGGCATACTACTTAAGGATTGGATCCCAATTTTTTCCTATTCTCAAGCACTAGAGTACTAGGTATCCTCCTATTCGATGGACTAACCTGCACATAAAGCAAGCGGTTGTTTTGGTGGAGTGCAGGATTTTGTCTTCATTATTTTGTTCATTTGTCTTGAGAATCAAGGCAAGTGAATGCATTTGTGCCTCATCTTGGCTAAAAATCAAAAAATAACCAAAAATCAAAGCCATTTTCCCCGCCATTTTATTATCTTTATTTTTGCATAAACTACATAAGGAATACTGCTGTAAAAATAATGTACTGATATTTAGATGATTATGCTTATCTAAGAACTAACTGTTCTATTTTCAAAAAAAATATAAGGCGTTATTTTCCCCTTGTAATTGAAATGTCATGCATAATAATAAATTTGTATCCGTACTTCGAACTTTGAGTACCAAAGAGGTAAAAGCTTTTGCCCAATTTTTAGAAGGCCTTTATGCCAAACAAACGGTTGCACTGAAATTGTTCGAATTTATTCGTGGTTTCAGTCCCAAATTTGATCGACAAGATCAGATGACTTTAGAGCTTGCCCACCAATTCGTGTTCGGTAAAAAATTAGTGGCATCTGATAAGAAAGGGCGTAAGAATTTACTCAACTCGTTGTCGGACTTAAATCAGTGGTTGGGGGAATTCCTCATTTTGCAGGAAGTCCGCAAGAAAAAGTCCTCTGATCGAGATCTAATGTTGCTCAAAATTTACCAAGATCGGAATTGTCGCGATGTATTTTCCTCCAAGTTAAAAGCCTTTCACAAGACTTTGGACCAAGCGGAGGAGATTGATGTTTGGCACCATTGGTATCGATTGAGAGCGGATCATTTGTTGTATTATTCGAATTTTAGCGACAAGTATTCTGTTAGCCAAAGTCAGTTTTTTAGCATTAAATCAAATCTAGAAGAATATTATTTGACTTCAAAGCTAAAATATGCTTGTGAAGCTATAAATCGGCAGAAAGTTTTGAAAGAGGATCATCTTTCGTTTTTTGAGGAAAATGAACTTGCCAAACTTACTGATAGAGAAGACTTGGATATT
>JBCCSR010000798.1:0-3479 GCA_039199865.1 Bacteroidota bacterium | reverse complement strand
GAGATTGTTAAGTAAGCATCCATCTCCAGCAGAAAAAAGAAAACGAAAAATTATTGTTTTTCTATTGTTGTTAAGCATGGTGTTGGTTGCTATTCTATTGTTGTACAAGAAAGTCACTGCCCTGGCCAATTTTTCGATTGACGGTTCTACTTTTTTGGAAAATGAAATCAACAGAGAAGTTGATCAATTGCCTTTTACGTTGAGGTTCGATGGTACTTCGGATGGGGTGTTGGCATACGATTGGAAAGTGTATAAGGTCAATGCAAGTGGAGCGGATACTGCTTCCAGGAGTGAAGCGGCTTTTGACATGCGTTTCAAAGCAATTGGTCAATACGTAGTCCAGTTAAAAGTCACTGGAGAAAATGGTACGGATGAGAAGAAGAAAATCTTAATCCTTGGATTATCTGATTCCTTCAAAAAAGCAGTAGGAACTCAATTTGAAACCTTGCTCAAAGAAAAAATGACGAAGTACTTTTCTTTGGATGAGTTCAAGCAAGAAGAGGAGATAAGGGAAATCTTACACAAAGAGGCTTCCATAAAACTATTTTACAAGGGCAAGAGAATTAGTGAAGAAAAATTGAGCGAACTCCTTGAGAAAGACAAGTATTCAGCACTGAATATCCGAGAATACCGATTCGATGATTTTGCTAAGCTAAAAGAAGTTAGGGTAGATGTAGTTTTCCCGGAGCGACCATCGCGAAGCATCAACTCAGGTGGAAAGGTGGTTGTGAATCCACGAATTCCAGGTGGATCAAATTCAGATACGGAAGGACAATCAACGAATGGAGATAAGGTGGGACAAGATAAGGGGATTTCATCGGGTAAAGGAAGTGATAAAGGGAGATCTTCAGGTCAAGAAGGCAAAGGTAGTCAAACGGAGGATATCGCGACCAAGTGCGCGAGTTTGACTTGGGATTTACCGCCCGATCTGTTAAACAACAAGGTCAATACTAAAAACCTGAACAATATTGAAAGGGTTTACTTTTTGGATCAAACTTATCCACTGACTTACCGCAACTGTAGCGAACCACTCCAATGGACAATCAATCGGAAAAAGTTAGCATTAGGAACTACTGAATATACTTTCCAGGAACCGGGGGTATATAAGATTTGTCTAAATGATTCGGATTGTAAAATGGTCTTGGTGACTTATCGACCTCTTGATATTGATCAAAAACTTCAAGCCATCGTCAATTTACCCGAAGGGGGAGACATCAACCATCACGTCCAGGAATTGAGGGATATGATGAGCTATCCAGATAAGCAAGGAGCCATTGATGTGGAAGCAGGACCAATGAAACTTGGAAGCTGGGTTGGCGAACAAATCATCCTAAAGCGAATGAATCCTGATCGCGCACTAGACAATTATTCCATCACCTTTCATCCCAAAACAGGGGAGATCTTAAGAATCACGTTTAGATGAGGCCATTATCGATTAACTTAAGTCTGTTACTTGTATTATTGCAGTTCATTTTCGGTGAGGATTGTGTGGGGCAGACTTATCCTCGGTGGGAAAATGGAAGATTGAATACCTTTGAGATTCCCAGATCTCCTCAGCCTAGGCCCAGTGATATGGATGCGTGGCGAATCTTACAAGAGGTCAATCAACGAAAGGCATTAAAAGTATACGAAGAAAAGGCATTTGAATTGATTCAAAAATTCAATACCGGAATTAAGTTACTATCAGAGCCCCAAGGTAGTTTTGCCGCGAAGCAGTACGTCAAGGAATATTTGCAATCTCTCTTTCTGAATAGCGAAACCGCTGCTCCTAGAAAAAATCCCACCTATCAAGGATTGGCCTACGATGAGTTCAGCAATTCGATTATTAGCTCCTCTAATTTTACTTTGGAAAACTATCTGGAGTATTTAGTAGAATTGTACAAGAACAATCAAAGGGTCAATATCTGTTGGGGATTACCAGAAGATGCGGAAGCCATAAAGTTCAAAGGGACGGCCACCAGGCGCTTGCGAAATGCCAGCGAGTTTACCTTACTCAATGATAAGGTCGTGAGGGATTATATGCCTTACAAAGCCAATTTGTGCATCAAGGAATACGCGGCTTTTAATATCGGAGGTTTTCCTCAGGAGAAAGAAGTGTGTAAGAATATTGTTTTTGAATTGCGGTGTTTCGAACGAAAAAATTACGACCCTCAAGAATTGACCAGTCTTGAAGAGGCCTATTTTTGGACGGTGACTTTGTCTTCGATTAGGGTGACGAGTCCGGGAAATAAATGCTGTAAAAAAATGGAGGTGACTTGTGATGGAGGGGAGGATGGTCCCGGCCCGGGGCGTGATACCGTCAAACAGTTGACCTTTAAATTTGATTTTGGTCCGGGTCCAGAAAAGAAAGATTATGCCAAAGTTGATGCTCAGCGAATGTACACTAAAAAATCGGGTTATGGATTGTTGAGTCAGGAAGGAGTGGATGCGGTGAGTGCCTGTCAAACGACTGGAGATTATTGTGACAATGAGCTCGATGAAGATTATCTTATTTTCAAAGAAGCTACTAAGTTTAAGGTCGACTTACCCAATGGAAGTTATTTTGTCCGCTATCATTTCAGAAGTTTACAAGGTGAGTATGAACCTAAACCGTATAAACTGGTGCTCAATGGCCGTTACTTCAGTGTTCGTCCAAAATCCAATACGGTGTCGAGTAATTCCTTTAAGGTGAAAATCAAAGACCAAACTTTGATCCTCGGTTTCCAGACGCTTGGAGGCAAAAATAGTTTAAGCGAGTTTCCCATCAATGGCCTGGTAATTACCCCCAATGCCAATAATTTTGATTTTGGTCCGGGCCTTACTCAGGATACCTTTATCCAGATTTTGGCAGATACCAAGTACTCTAAAGTGCAAGGATTTGGTATTCTTGATTTATCCAAGGTGAGGACAGATTTTGAAAATTGTCAATCCGATGGCCATACCATTTATTGTGATCATGTCACTTTTCTGGAGGGAGGAGTGTTTAAGGTTGATCGACCTAATGGGCCTTATTCTGTTTCAGTACTGAGCCAAAAGCCCCTTGATTTGAAAGCACTACGCATTGAGGATAAAAAGCGGAAACCGCGAAAGAAAAAGAACAATACTTCTGAATATGTTTTTGATATCGTGGTGGAAGACAAGTCGATTGATTTTTCGTTCAACGATGAATCCACTCCCATCAACGGCATCATCATCCGCTCCGGGAATTGTTCCAAAATTGTACCTGGATGGACTTATGCCATTCCGGGCCTGGGCTTCAATGCCATTCGCAAACGAAAAGGAAAGAAGTTTTTTATCTGGCCAGCCATCACGGCATTATCTTATGGTGCTTTTGCGGCAAGTATCCATTACAAAATGGAATCCCACGAACAATACGGCATTCATAAAAGGGCAAGAACTTTTGAACGGTCAAATCTCTATTACGATATGGCGAACAAAAACCACCATAAATTTTTGGCCTATCTAAGTGCTGGGGTATTGATCTGGGGAGTCAGTGATTT
>JBCCSR010000797.1:0-3481 GCA_039199865.1 Bacteroidota bacterium | reverse complement strand
TTAGTAAAAAAAAATAAAAAAGGCCAGGTCTATCTTCAGACCTGGCCTTTTTTATTTCAAAATGCACACCAACACGTGGCTTGAATGAATCAATAAAACCGCGAGCGATAGTCCTCAATATCAGCATGTTCTTTCAAAGCATTGATCAGTGAACTGATGATCTGGCTTCGATTAGAATTGCTTGCTCTACGACGGGCTTCTGATAAGTTGGTCGGTGCAGGAGCCGCAGGTTTATTGGCCAACTGGATGACGTAAACCCCATTGTTACCAACGATTGGAGCGGAAAGCTGATTGACGTCAAGATCAAAAGCACTGGCGATGACTTGAGGTTCATTACCTAAACCCGTCACGGAAGAGCTGACGAAATTGACGGACTTTACGGTGTCTACCTCTACATCGTTGTACATAGATTGAATGGCCGCAAAATCATTTCCATTGATTTTTTCCCGGATCATTTCTCCCTTTTTCTTATTGCGCACCAAAGGCTCAATATCACTGCGAACAAAATCAAGGGCCATCAGTCCAGGTTTTTGAATATTGCTCAAACCTGTCACGACGTATTTGCTTTCGTAAAAATCAACTTCATCTTGATAGATATAAATTTCGGGAGAAACTTCTCCGATTCCATCTGCTCCTTCAAAAGCCCATTTGATCAAGTCTCGCGAAGTTTGGCCGCCTCCCAGTGCGCCAATGAAAAAGTCATTGTGTTTGAGGGGAGGGGTAGATTCGATACTGATGGCTGGATTTTCCCCCACACTACTGATCAACTGTTCAAGGCTTCGATTTTGGCCGATGAAATCCAATACTTCGTCGTATTTGAGTTTTTGCGTTGTTTCACTGGGAACAATATTTTGAGTCAAAGTGGCAATTTTAACTCCTTCTTCGTTGGTCAAAAACTTCTTTCCAGTTACCTCTACTAGGTGTACCCCAAACTGAGTGATGACGGAGTTGACTTCTCCTTCCTTCGCCTGATAAAAGATCAAATCGTTGAATGGGCCAACCATGCCTCCTAGGTGCGTGTATCCCAAATCTCCTCCTTTGACACCACTAGGACCCTGGCTAAATTTCACCGCCAAAGAATCAAAACGATGGGTACCACTTTCAATGAGATTTTTCAAACTGTCAATGGTAGTTTGAGCAGCGAGGTATTGCTGTGGATTAGATGCTTGAATCAAAATGTGTCGGGAGCGAACAGAATCGGGAACGACTTGTCTGCCCAATAATTTGACGGCAACGTAACGACCACCGTCTTGAAATGGACCAGCTACCGTACCAGGAGTCATTTCAAAAAGCGTGTCTGCAAATACAGCAGGCAGTGTCGACTTTTTGGCGAAAGCACCGCTGATGGTTCCATAATTGTTTTCGACAAAAACAGAATCATCAGTCGTTTCGGCAAAGGAGGGCAACAAGTTTTTCATGTCCTCATACAATTGCGTAGAATCTTCTGAGCTAGGAACGACGTTAAAGACAACGTAGTCCATCTTTCGGGTCTCCTCTTCTTGGGTATACTGTCCTTTGTTTTCGTTGATATAGGATTTGAAATCTCCATCTGTCAACTCAACGGTAGCATCATCAATATTGTCAAAGGGAATTTTGACGTAGTTGAAATCGATGCGTTGGTTTTCATTAGCATAGGTCATTTCGGCCATCCAATTGGGGGTGTAAACGGCCTTGTTGACGATCGTGCTAATTTTATTTTGCAATCCTTCTTTGATGATTTCCTTTTCCTGAATGGCCCAGAAGGGACGGGTTTCTGCGGGCAAGGTGTTGTTTTCGATGGCCTGTTGGAAAGAGGTCAATCGATTGAGGTCGAGCTGGCGCGTATTGGGATCCGTAAATCGCTGCAAAATGATTGGACTTAGTCGACGACGATCAGAGCTAAATTGTAGATCCATCAACTCTTGGTGACTGATGCCCAAGCCCAATTTCTCGGCTTCTTTTCGAACCAAGGCGTCTTCTACGTAGTAATCCCAAAGTGAAGCACGACGGCTGTAAATGTCTCCACCAGAGTTCCCGTACAAAATCTGTTCGGTACGGTTGAATTCGTTCCAGTCTACTTTTTCTCCGTCTACTTCGCCCACGGTAAACTGGGTCGAACCGAAAATACTTTTATCTCCAGAGAACATATCCATCAAAATGAAAGCAGCTAGAGCCAGACCAATGGTGACGACCAGCAGCCAACTATTTTTTCGAATTTTTCCTATCAAGGCCATTCTTATCTTCAGTTTTTGTCCGATAATGATCGGAATGAGTTTATTGAAATATTTCGTTTTGTACTTAGATCTCTTTTTTACTACTGCATAACAACGTGGTAGTGTGTTGATTAGATTCGTTTACTGAGTAAAAAAGAAAATTTTCTCTCTTTATTTTTCAATAGAAGAGAAAAAATCCATGCAAAGGTAACAGGTTTAAACCTTAAAATCAAAAAATGTACGTACGTAAAAACGGTAAGGATCAAGCTTTTAACTTTCGGGATCCGCTGCTTCGGCTTCATTGGATTGTCGAAGGTGAGCAACTGTGGCTTCTAATTGATCGTAAAATGCCTGACCATACTTTCGGATAAGTGCCGCCTTGGCGAAACGGAATACGGGCATTTGTCGCTTTTTCCCCAATTCGCAAGCTTTGGAACAAATGTCCCAGACATCGTAGTTGAGCGCTTCAAAATGCTTGGATTCGTCTTTGTTGATTCGGATGGGATACAAATGACAGGATATGGGCTTGAGAAAGTCCGTTTTTCCAGCGCGATAAGCGATTTCAAAGCTACATTGAGCGATGCCACTATTATCGTAAACCATGTAGGCGCAGGCGCCATTAGCAAGTAAGGGCGTACCAAACTCTTGAGGCTCCTCAAAAAAGTCGTACTTCCCAATTCGATTGATCACTTTTCTCCCTTCCGGAACCATAAACGCCTTGACCTCTTCGTAGATATCGTCGATTAAATCCAATTCTCGCATTTCCAGAGGGGCACCAAAGTCTCCTTCCCAGCAACAAGCCCCTTTACAGGCTTCGAGGTTGCACATGAATTGATCTTCAATTACAGGATCACTAATGAGCACTTCTTCGATTATGATCATGCGTTCGTTTTTACAAAAGTTGTCATCAAGATGGTCCTCCTTCTGTCGTGAAATTACTTTTTTCCGAAAAAAGAAAAGGTATTTGATGGTTGAATCTACAAATTAGGGATAAAGTTGTAATTTAGCCAGTCGGAAAAATTCCTTTTCTTGCTCCTTCTATAGCTCAAAATGGGATTTCCGATCACATTTTCAATGAAATTAATATTGGGAAAATAGGGCCCTCTCAATTTACCTCGTCGTCGGGTGTTTATCGTGTAAGTGGTATGCCCCGCCCAGAAAAAGCAAGAGCATTTATTTTCCAACTATTCAATAAATCGAGAACAATTATTCTATTTTGATATGAAACAGATTTGTCTTTCAATAGTTTTCCTGATTGCTACCATTCATGTATCCGCTCAAAAAACGAC
>JBCCSR010000796.1:0-3487 GCA_039199865.1 Bacteroidota bacterium | reverse complement strand
ATGAACCGGGCTGGGCCTCCCTGATGATTAGCATCCTTTTCATTGGAGGTGTCCAAATGATTGCCATTGGAATTATTGGAGAATACCTGAGTAGGATGAACGGAAATTCACGCAATCGCCCCCTATATATTGTTAAAGAAAGCAATTTTGAGGAGCCATCTACATAACTTGGTGCTTTCTTTGCAGTATAAAGAAAAAACAAGTAGTAAAACGGTCAAAAATCAATAAAATTGGGCTTTTTTTGTGGCAGATCATGCCAGGAATTAAAGATTGAAAGGTTATTTCTAGTATAAAATGATCATTTTGTTGAATTTTTTTCAACAAAATATCAAGCAAAGCATATTTACTGTATTTATGGGAAAAAAAGTTATTGTCGCCGAAGACAATCTCGCCGATGTCGAATTGACTAAGATGGCTTTCCGGGAGCTTGACTATCCATTGGAAGTCGTCCACGTGATTGATGGCCAGGAGTTATTGAATTACGTAAAAAGCGATTCGCTGCAAGATATTGTCTTAATTTTACTCGATTTGAATATGCCGCGCCTCGGAGGTGTCGACGTATTAAAAACCTTTTACTCGGACGCTGAGTTTAAGAAACTTCCCGTCATCGTTTTTTCTTCCTCGGCTCACGAAACTGATGTGAAGGCTTGTTATGATTTTGGGGCCAATGCCTATGTCTGCAAACCTATCGGTATCCATGACTTCAACAAGACCATTCGTACTATTGCTGAGTTTTGGGTAGATGTCAATGTGTTACCCGAGTTTAACTGACGGTCCAAATTTTTGTGGTCGTGGCTAGGCTGCCTTTTCTTTTGACAATAGCCGCAATGCGCCCAGTAAATTTCGAAAAAAATCAATTCTGTTATAAACTTTCCTCACCATCGAATGGTCCTTCCTATCAACGATTCAACCAAACAGCACACTGGTTCTTTCTAAGGTTTAGCCCTAATTTCCTACTACTCAAAACAATCTTTCCAAAAGGGAATTGTTATCTTAGATCAAAATAGATACATTGCTTCATTCATTAAAGTCACCATGGCTTCGTATCCCATTATCCCTCAGATTTTTCTTTCAAAATTGTATTTTACCGGAACAGAACGGGAAATACAATTGGCTTTCAAAGGCAAGTAGAGCGTTCAACCGAAAAGCGACCAATAAAATGAGTCGAAGAAGGGATGTACGTCCAATCTAGATCAATGAAATTGTAAATCATCATGCAGCTCAAGCTCCACCCCCTCATCCTCAATTTAAAAGAGGCATTCACCATTTCGCGGGATACCTATACGCATCGAAAAACCTTGATCATAGAATTAGTGGAAGGTCAACATCGAGGTTTTGGTGAAGCCTCAGAACATGCCTATTATCAGGTCAGCCAAAAAGTATTGGTCGAAAAAGCGAGCTCCATGCAAACTGAATTGGCTAACTACAGCTTCGACAACCCGGAAAAGTTTAATGCGCTCCTTCAACAATTGCTTCCAGATTTTCCATTCTTACAATGTGCTTTCGACAATGCGGCACATGACCTTTTTGGCCAAATCCAACAACAGAGTTGTCGAGAAATTTGGAATTTACCATTGCGAGAAAATCCCAAAAGTAGTTATACCTTGAGCATTGATCGTATCGACAGTATGATCGCAAAAGTTAAGTCTACTGATTTTGATCTTTACAAGGTAAAACTAGGCACTTCCAATGACTTAGAAATACTAAAGCAAATCCGAAAACATACCGATGCAATACTAAGAGTAGATGCCAATTGTGCCTGGACAGCAGCAGAAACCATTCACAATTCAAAGGTGATGAAAAACTTAGGGGTTGAGTTTATCGAGCAACCTTTGCCCGCAGATGACTGGTCGGGAATGAAGAAGGTGTATGAAAATAGTGAGCTTCCCATTATCGCTGATGAGGCCTGTAGAAATGAAGCAGACTTAAAAAAAATGCCTGGGCATTTTCATGGCATCAATGTTAAACTGATGAAATGTGGTGGGCTTACGCCTGCTTTGAAAATGAGTCAGCCATCTCGCTCGCTCCAACTCAAAGTAATGTGTGGTTGTATGGTGGAAAGTAGCGTTGGTATCGCTGCAATTGCTCAACTTCTGCCCTTATTGGATTATGTCGATATGGATGGGCCATTACTGCTGGCCGATGATCCTGCGCATTCCGTCAACATTTTATCCGATGGAAGTATTGCCTTTCCCAATCGGCCGGGCTTGGGAATTCACCCCATTCGCTTTTAGGAGGATTTTAAAAATTCAATATTTCTTTTGAGCCCTTTAAACTTGGTTCGTTTGACCGCAGATTTCCGAAAAAGGGTACGAAAAACTTCTTCCGTAATTTCCTCCCAGTCGCTCTTTGTCATCTGCAATAAATCGGGGTGAGGTTCGAATTCAGGCTCTTGATGAGGCTTGGCAAAACGATTCCAAGGGCAAACCTCCTGGCAAATGTCACAGCCGAACATCCAGTTAGAAAATTTTCCGCGGTAATCTTCTGGAATGGCCTCTTTGAGTTCTATGGTAAAGTAAGAGATGCATTTGCTTCCGTCAACAACGTAGCCCTCTGGCGAAATTGCTTCGGTTGGACAGGCATCAATACAGCGGGTACAACGGCCACAATAATCTTTTATAGGACCATCATAGATCAAGGGAAGGTCAATGATTAACTCAGCTAAAAAAAAGTAAGAACCTTGTTTGGGATGAATCAGCATCGTATTTTTTCCAACCCATCCCGTCCCACTTCTCTTGGCCCAGTCTCGTTCTAAAACGGGTGCTGAATCCACAAAGCAACGGCCGTTCACTTCCCCTATTTCCTCTTGCATAAATGCCAGCAAACTTTTTAGTTTATCTTTGATTACCCAGTGATAATCTTTTCCGTAGGCGTATTTGGAAAGGCGGGGAGCCGTCGAATCTGCCGCTTGATTCGTCGTATGATAGTTGTACAACAGCGTAATAACACTTTTCGCTCCATCTACTAATTTTCGTGGATCAATCCGCTTTTCAAAGTGATTTTCCATATAGCCCATCTTTCCGTGCATCCCTTGGTTAAGCCAGGTTTCAAGTCGACGAGCTTCCTCATCCATTTTTTCTGCCTTGGCCATTCCGATAAATTCGAAGCCCAATCGGTAAGCCTCGTCCCGAATCAATTGTGTATATCGCGGGACTTTCACTAGATATGGATTAGTTCAATATTTGCAATTTGGCAAACTTCAAGGCTAGTTTGCGCTGAGGGGAATCGATTCCTTCAAAGAAAATTGTTGCGATGCGGTTATTCATACTCCCATCAATGCTGATAACTTTCCCTTTACCAAATTTCAAGTGTAAGACTTGCATTCCTACCTTTATAGCAGTACCAGGACTCGGACGGAAATTGCTTGGATCAACCTTCGGCATGGCAGTTCTCGATCGATTCCTACGAAAATTGCCAACTACTCCAGAGGTTGTTCGGAAACGCTCCTCGGGTTGTTTTAAGGTGCCTCCGGGGCTATCCAAATGTT
>JBCCSR010000795.1:0-3490 GCA_039199865.1 Bacteroidota bacterium | reverse complement strand
GGAAATACCCTGTCATCATCGACAATATGATGAACCTTGAAATGTTATTTGAAGCGACAAAATTGACCGGAGATTCCAGCTTCTATCATATTGCCAATCAACACGCGACGACCACTTTAACCCATCATTTTCGGGAGGACAACAGTTCCTATCACGTCGTCGATTTTAACCCCACTACTGGAGAGGTGGTGAAAAAGAATACCCATCAAGGCTTGAATCATGAGTCGGCGTGGAGTAGGGGACAGGCCTGGGGGCTATACGGTTTTACGGTAGCTTATCGATATACAGGGGAACAAAAATATTTGGAACAGGCACAGAAAATTGCTCGGTTTATTTTTAATCATCCCAATTTGCCTACCGATTTGGTGCCCTATTGGGATTATGATGCCCCAAACATTCCCCATGAACCCAGGGATGTTTCCGCCGCAGCCATTGCTGCCTCCGGGCTCTTTGAACTAAGTGCTCATGATACGGGCAATGGAACTCAATATCGCACTTGGGCCAACCAAATCTTAGAAAGTCTAACCTCTGAAAAGTACCAGTGCGAAGCGGCTCCTTTCTTTTTAAGACATAGTGTAGGTAGTATTCCCGGTAAGTTCGAAATGGATGCGCCCATTATTTATGCAGACTATTATTTTGTAGAAGCCCTGTTGAGGAAGGACAAAATATAATATCATCTCCTTTTTTAAGTGAAACAAAGAAATGAAAAGATCCTTTTTTTCAGTTGTTGCCTTAGTCATTTGTTGCCTTTTTCTTTTTGGTAAAAAGATGGAAAGGTCAAGTCAAACTTTGTCCAAAAGGATCATCAAAAATATCAATGCCGATTGGCAATACTTGGAAAATAATTTGACTGATGTCAATGACTTAGAAAAGCAAAGCCATTGGCAATCCATTGATTTACCACACACTTGGAATCAATGGGATGCAGTAGACAATATGCCAGGCTATCGGAGAGATGCCAGTTGGTATCAAAAAGAAATCTTTATCGAAGATTTCGAACAGGCACAGTATCTATTGTATTTTGAAGGGGTAAATATTAGTTCTGAAGTATACATCAATGGAAAACGTGCCGGTGGCCATGTTGGAGGGTACGTAGGATATGAAGTCGACCTTTCCCCACTCATCCGAAAAGGTCAAAAAAATCGCATTTCCATCCGAGTCGACAATAGTTACAATCCCGATGTGATTCCTTCCCAAAAAGCAGACTTTTTTATTTACGGAGGGATTACCAGAGATGTTTGGTTGAAAATCTTGCCAGCAATCAATCTAAATACAATTCAAGTGTCGACTCCCAGTGTCTCGGAAAGTAGTGCGTCAACGACTCTAAAAATTGATGTCCATAATGCACAGTCCTTGGAGGACGATTATTTCATCAAGAGTAAAATTATCGAACCTGAGACCGGTAAGGTCGTTGCTGAGCTCAACAAAAAAGCTAAAGATTTTTACGAGGGCAAGATCTTTTCATTTCCCTCTATTGCGCATCCCAAACTTTGGTCTCCTGATCATCCGGCGCTTTACCGGGTGGTGACCCAACTTTTACGGGGCAATGAAGTGGTCGATGAAAAAACCGAAAGGATTGGCTATCGTTGGTTTCGATTTGCAGCACATGGCGCCTTTTATTTGAATGGTAAAAGATTGTTATTGCGTGGTACACATCGCCATGAAGAACACGCTGGCTATGGAGCAGCCATGCCCAATCAACTCCACCGAAAAGATATTGAGCAGATCAAAGAGATCGGAGCCAATTTTCTTCGTTTGGGCCATTATCCGCAAGATCCTGAAGTTTATAAAACTTGTGATGAGCTGGGGATCATTGTCTGGGACGAATTGCCTTGGTGTAGAGGGGGAATAGGAGCGAACGCTTGGAAAAAGAATACCCAAAGACTTTTAGTGGAACAGATTCAGCAAAACTACAATCACCCGTGCATTTTCTTCTGGTCACTTGGTAATGAAATTTATTGGCTACCTGATTTTGAAAATGGGGAGGACGAAAATCAGTTGAACACTTTTGTTCGTCAACTCAATGATCTGGCTCATCGGCTGGATCCCTATCGGATGACGTCCATTAGAAAATACTATGCGGGAGCAGATCTAGTAGATGTATTTTCTCCCTCTATTTGGTCGGGATGGTATGCAGGGGTCTATACCAATTACGAAAAGACGCTTGCTGAAAATCAAAAAAAGTATCCTCGATTTTTACATATGGAATACGGTGGTTCCAGTCATGTAGGTCGTCATACGGAAAACCCCATTAAAGGCGATGGTTCGATGGGCGAAGACAATTGGGCAGAGGTAGCCAATCAAGTCAACATAAAAAATATTGCCAAGAGTGGCGATTGGACTGAAAATTATATCGTGGATTTGTTTGATTGGTATCTGGGCATTACCGAGACAAAAGCGAATTTTCCGGGCAATGCACAATGGGCATTCAAAGATTTTGGTACGCCCTTACGGCCAGAGAATGCCATTCCTTATTTGAATCAGAAAGGTTTGGTCGACAGGTCAGGAAAACCCAAAGATGCCTATTATGTGTTTAAAAGTTATTGGTCCAAAAAGCCATTTACCTACATCGAATCTCATACCTGGACAGAGCGTCGAGGCCCCGAAGGCAAAACGAGAAACTTGGCTGTTTTTAGCAATTGTGAAATGGTGGAGCTTTTCCAAAACAATACCTCCCTGGGTAAAAAAAATCGGAAGGTAGGGGTGTTTCCCGCTTGTGGCTTAAATTGGGATGTACTCTTTTCCAAAGGGGAAAATCAACTCATTGCCAAAGGATTTAAAGCTGGAAAAGTCATTGCTGCTGATACCCTTATGATCAACTATCAGTTTAACCCAGCTGGAAAACCCGATAAGATACGGCTTTCCCACCGAATGCTTGCCAACGGAAATTATTTGGTGGAGGCTTTCATGATCGATAAAAATGGCTTTCGGGTTTTAGACTACGAAGCGTATCTTTATTTCTCAAAAGATGGTGCTGGAAAATTTTTAAAGAACTATGGCACCCCCACCAGAAGTCAGGTCATTCAAATGGCCAATGGTTATGCTGCCATTGAATTGCAACCGAGTCAAAAGGGTAAAGCGATTGTCGAAGCTAGAAACCAGGATTTTAAAGGAAGCTATCTGATTATTGATTTTGCCCAAGAGCAGTTAACGACACCAGCGACTGAAAAAAATAAAACAAAGTAGTTGGAGCCTCCACCAATTTTTAAATTAGACGATATGAAAAAACCATTTTTTATAATCCTGCTCATCTCCTACTGCTGTTTTTATATTTCTTGCGAAAACTCAAGCACGGCGGTAAACCAGTCCCTCGCCAAAGACAAACGATCAGCAGTTGAGGAAACGAAAAAAACGCAAGCGTTGATTCTGACCCAAGCTTTTGAATTTGATCCAAAAGATAAAAATAAAGTGACGGGAGATTATGTTGCCCAAACAAAAATTACGGTTCCACAAAACCTCATGACCCAAAGTAAGTGGATCATGTTTGAAG
>JBCCSR010000794.1:0-3491 GCA_039199865.1 Bacteroidota bacterium | reverse complement strand
TACAGTAATTGAACCAGCGGGGATCATATCATCTTGACCGTCTCCGGCAGTAAATTCAAAAGGTCCTCCGAAAAGCGTTCCACCATTGGCTTGGCAGTCCCCTTCCGCAGTTCTGATGATTTCAACTGGATTGGAAAGGCTAAAACAACCGGTAATATCATTGGCATTGGCACCAGCTTCAAGTCCTTGTACTTCTCCATCGAAACGGGCATACCAAACGAGGCAGTTACCGGGACCAGCGCCTTCAAAGTTGACGACAGAAGGCATTGGTGGCAATCCTAAAATGATACCGTTAGCATCGGTGACGATCCACTGGAAGTTTTCTCCCTGGCTGTTGGCTACAGTAATTGAACCAGCGGGGATCATATCATCTTGACCGTCTCCGGCAGTAAATTCAAAAGGTCCTCCGAAAAGCGTTCCACCATTGGCTTGGCAGTCCCCTTCCGCAGTTCTGATGACCTGAACTGAATTGGATAAATCAAAACATCCTTCTAGATCAGCGGCATCGGCGCCCATCTCTAAACCCGTAATTTCACCATCGTAGCTGAGGTGCCACACGAGGCAGTTGCCAGGTCCAGCGCCTTCAAAGTTGACGACAGAGGGCATGGGTGGTAAACCTAAGATAATCCCATTGGCATCGGTAACAATCCACTGACTGTTTTCTCCTTGGTTGTTGGTCAAAGCAATGGAGCCAGCGGGAATCATATCATCTTGCCCATCTCCGGCGGTAAATTCAAAAGGTCCACCATTGAGGTCACCTCCGTCGGCATCACAAGCTCCATTCCCTCCATTTTCTTCGCAGAGGGTTGAAGTCGCTTCAACTGACCAGTCGGAGGCCATGTTTCCAGCTCCGTCAAATGAAAGGAACTCTTCGGGATTGAAGGCAGGAACAAAATTACCGGCAGTCCATACTCCAGCCGCTATGGCGACGGTGGAGCGTTGGTGACCAGCAGATCCCCACTCCACGTAAGATTGCATCGCAGCGGCACTGCCAAAACTATTGGTAGAGTAAAGACCCATTTCACCATCATCGGTTGAAACAAAGTTAAAATTATCAACGACCAAAATCTCACCTGGGGCCAAATTGACATTCCCACAGATGACATTGAGATCATTGATGCGCTCGTAGGCAGGAAAATCACACAGCCAATAATCGCCGACGGGGATCATTGTATTGCCGATGTTTTTCAGCTCTACTGTGCCTGGTGCTGCAATCTCATTGATAATGACTTGAGCTTTTGCACCAAAACTGCCTATCAGCAACATGCTCAATAGGAAGTAGGGAAAAAATCTTTTCATAATGTTTGCATTTTGGATTTATTGAATAAATTAATTAAGGGATGTACTGGTCGCTGTGACAGGTACATCTACATTAATATGCAGTTGTGAAAAAAATGAAATTCGATTTTTGAGATAAATCTTTCGTAGCTTGTAGTGCGTAAGTTTTGGTTTCGTTCGTTTCTGGCTACAAAGTAAGCCAACAAACATTATGGTTTGATCACGGAAATATCACGGAAATATCACAGCGGAGGGAAATTGTGTAAGAAATGCGACAGTTCATTCATAAAACCCCTTTCATCAAGGTCAAAAAATGAAAATTAGATGAGCAACTCAATGGTGAAAATAGTCCTAACGGGACCCGAATCTACCGGGAAAACGACACTCACGGAAGGCCTTGCAAAGCATTACAATTGTAGTTGGATACCAGAGTATGCCCGAACGTATATTGAGCAGTTGGATCGCCCTTATCAGCAGTCAGATTTATCAGCCATTGCCAGAGGTCAGCTGGCTTTGGAAAAACAGGCGAGCACTAAGGACCCTGAACTGATGATTTGTGATACGGACTTGCTTACCATTAAAATTTGGTCGGAGTATAAATATGGAAATTGTGATCCATGGATTCTCGAACAAATCCATGCGCATCCCTGCGATTGGTATTTTTTATGTGCTCCGGATATCCCTTGGGAACCGGATCCTCAGCGGGAACATCCGGCACCGGAGCAAAGGCAATTGCTCCTGGAAATTTACGAAACGACCTTGCGAGCCTTGGATCGGGGGTTCTCGATGTTGAGTGGAACGCGAGAAATACGCCAACAAAAAGCGATCGATCAAATTGATTCCCTCTTGGCGGGCTTGGCTTACAATCGTTTTTTTTAAGGCAATCGCTAAGCCCATCTCCTGCCGTCGAAAGTAGCTTTTTGAGCTCCCAAATTTCCTTTCATGCCATGCTTCCTCGAACTTGTCATTTCCTTTTTTACAGGCTCGGTGAGATTACATTTCGGGTAGTTTTGGCTAAACATTTAGACTTTTCATATGTTTGACTAGGTGTATTCTCTAACCCAAATTATTGATCATTATCCCAAAATTCAGTCCTTAAACAGTGCTGCAAAGTATTGATTAAAGCGAGCCACTAAAATCGAAAAATAATGAAAAAAATAATGTACATCGCGCTTGGTGTGATCTTCAGTTTGGTGATCGTACTTTTTATCACGGTTCAATTGTTTTTCTCCAATGAGCAAAGAAACATTGAAATGTATCCCTACACGGTAAAGAAAGTATACGACGATTTTGAAATCAGGGACTACGAATCAACTTTATTTAGTACCGTGAAGCTATCTGAAGGTGAGTACGAAAAAGCTTCCGGTAACGGCTTTTCCATTCTGGCAGGGTACATTTTTGGTGATAATGAGCGAAACGAATCAATTGCGATGACTTCGCCCGTGGCCATGTCTTTAGAGGATTCCATGACGATGATGTTTATGGTGCCCAAACAATATACTTTGGAAACCTTACCAAAGCCCAATCAGACTGGTATTAATTTTCAGCAAGAACCAGCCAAGACTGTTGCCGCCATTACTTTTGGAGGATGGTCCGACAATGAAAAAATTGAACAACACAAAGATCGACTCGTTGCCGCTCTTGACGCAGAAGGTCTTACCTACTCAGATAGATTTTACTTTTTGGGATACAATCCACCTTTTGAGGTTTTTAATCGGAGAAATGAAGTGATCGTAGAGCTGAAATAGTATTTTTGTCCTGACTTCCGTATTTCGCAGTGCACATTGGCATTTTTGAACAGACTTGTATCAAGCGTTAGTGATCCAGTTGCAAAGGGTGGCCATTGCTCTTGCTGTCTATTCTCCAATTCTCTTCGTACATCGAGCCGTATTCGATAATGATATTGAATGGAAGGTTGAAATCCTCACTGACCCCTAAATAATGACTGATATTCCTCATCTGATTTTCGTTGAATTCATAGGCAAAGAGTATTCTGGTTTCATTGGCAGATAGGGAATTGCCTTCTTGAATGGAGTAGAGCTTTCTAAACTCTCCAAATGCCTCGAGTTTGGGAAATGCTGCTTTGAAGAACTCGTCCATGTCTAAAGGATAGATCTTATCCTTCGCAATAATTTTGGCCGACTTAATGATGGCGGGACCAATTCCTTTATTCATCAGACTGGTTGAAAAGGTGTAAACGGAATCTGCTTGTG
>JBCCSR010000793.1:0-3492 GCA_039199865.1 Bacteroidota bacterium | reverse complement strand
TGCGGGCGTGGATCTGATGGGAACGCTCAACCGAGTCAAAACCCAGGAACTCGATTTGAAGATGTTGTTTAGCTCCAACGGGCAAAACAAACAACTGGATACGTTCAAAGAATCGCTGCGCAACCTGCGTTACGTTATTGAGAATACGGATGGCAATAAATTCCTTTTTACGAGTACCAAAAAACAGGAAGGAAAAACCTTCCTCATCGTTACGCTGGCACATGCCATGACCGTAAAAGACAAAAAGATTTTGATTATTGACACCAATTTCAAAAACAACACCTTGACCCAAATGTCAAAAAAGACTTTGAAAGACAATTTGCTCAATACACAGTTGATTGGTGAAAATAATTTGGATAGTGAATTTGTTTCCAAGAGCATCAATAGTCAGTTCAATCTCGACAATGTCGATATCATTGGCAATACGGGTACCTATCAGTCGCCGTCAGAAGTTTTTGCGGGAAAAGATTTTCATAAATTTGTCGATGGTTTGGCCAAAAATTACGATTACATTTTCTTTGAAGGAGCACCGCTCAACAGCTATTCCGACACCAAAGAACTGGTACAATACGTGGATAAAGTCATCTCTGTTTTTGCTTCCGAATCGGACATCAAACAGGTTGATCAAAATTCGATTGACTATCTGAGGAGTTTAGGGCACAAATTCTTGGGCGGAATTTTGAATAAGATGGATTTGAAGGATTTGAAATAAGCAGTAGCCCCATTACACAACAAGCACCTGAAAATTAATACGTGGCAAAGTCGCAAAAATCATACTGGTTAACCTCCGGACTTTTCAGTTTATTTGAAAAAGGGTCTGTCTTTGTCTTTGGTTTTGTCGGAACCATTCTTTTGCTACGTGCTTTTGACAAAGCGGAATTCGGAGTTTGGGTGCTCTTCTTGGCGACGACTTCCCTCTTTGAAGTGGCCATCATTGGCTTGGTCCAAAACGCATTGGTCAAATATTTGACTACGGCTGATGAAAAAGACTACGGAAAGATCAATACCGCATCCTTGAGTCTCAATCTTCTTTTCACAGCGCTGGCTGCACTGGTTTTGTTTTTCGCCGGGGAAGCCATTGCAGGTTTGATTAGTCAGATGGTAGCGAATTCACAACTCGCCACCATGTTTCACTTGTATATCATCACCCTATTTTTGTTGGTTCCTTTCTATCAATTCAATTACATTCAGCAAGCCAATTTGAGTTTCAAGGGCATCTTTTGGAGTAATTTCTTTCGAAAGGGCGTTTTCTTTTTGGGTATTACACTTTTGTTTTTTGGCATTCTTCCCGTTGAGGTCATTAGCCTGGTGTATTTACAGATGGTTGGCGCAGTGATCGGTTCATTGGTCTCTTGGTTTTTTGCCAAATCCTTTATTCGATTCAGTAAAGGGATTGATCCCAAGTGGATCATGGAATTGTTCCACTACGGAAAATATGTTTTTGGGACCAATCTGAGTACCATGTTGTACAAAAATATCGATCGACTGATGCTGGGGTCTTTGTTGACGGAAGTGGCGGTGGCGGTTTATGATTTGGCCATTCGCATTACCAATTTAATCGACGTTCCGGCCATCTCGGTGGCCTCGGTTGTATTTCCACAAGGAGCAAAACAGGCGAAGGAAAACGGACCGGAGGCCATTCAGGTTTTATACGAAAAATCAGTAGCGGCCATTTTATGTCTGATTCTGCCATTTATTCTTTTCATTTTGCTCTTTCCAGAGTTTGTAATTCTAATTATTGGTGGAGAGAAGTATTTGGATACGGCTCCCATACTCCAAATGACCATTCTTTTTGGTTTATTTTTGCCTTTTGCCATTCAGTTTGGAACAGTGTTGGACTCGATTGGCAGACCGAAAATTAATTTTTATTTTACCCTGGCTGGAATGATCCTAAATGTGGTCCTCAATTATTTGTTCATCTCCTACTTTGGCGTAATCGGAGCTGCCATTGGAACCTTAAGTACCTATGGCATTACCTTTGTCTTCCAACAGATGATTTTGTACCGAATGTTTCGCATCAAAGCTTTTCGAGCTTTGGCTTACATTCCAAGTCTCTACAAAGAAGCTTATACGATTGGTAAAAATATATTGGTAAAAAAAAATAAAGTTGGTCTTCAAACGAAAGCCAAAGTCTAATTTTTTGCTTGACCTATTCGATAAATGTTGTATCACTCATGAGTATATCTAGTATGACAGAAGCACAATTTAAGGAAGGCGTCGCCTACTCGGAAGACAATTTTCAAAACGATAATGCACCTCATCTCAAGATCGACAAACAATTGATTAGAGAGAAGTTTGATCTCGATGGGAAAAGAATCCTTGATTTCGGTTGTGGCATGGGCGGTATGAGTTTGTGGTATGCCACCAATTGGGATTGTAGTGTATACGCCCTCGATATCGATCGACACCACATCGAAGTCGCCGAGCACCTCAAAGCCAAACACGGCATTCATAACGTCACTTTTTCACAAAGAAATATTCTAGAAGATCATTTACAAGAAGATGAAAAGTTTGATTTTGTTTTCTTAAATGATGTCGCCGAACATATTGATTATCCCATACTCACCGAGATCTTTAGACAATTAAAAAAAGGGTTGGCCAAAGGAGGGAAAATTTTTGTGACCTATCCCCCATGGCGTAGCCCCTATGCTTCTCACGTTACGCATGTGGTCAAGATTCCTTGGTGTCAGTTTTTACCCAAAACCGTTTTGCATAATCTGATTGAAAAAAACAATGTACAAATTGTAGGCGATCGGGAAAGTACGCTTTTGGACGCCTATTACGGACTCAATCATTTGACCCATCAAAGGCTGATGAAAGTCGTACAAACTTGTGGTTTGAAAGCTACCTATCGAAAAAGTCATTGTATTCTCAATAAATTGCCTGGACTACAAAACACCAATATCAATTTCTTTCCCTTTGACTTTTTGGTCACTAAAGAATTCATTCAACTGGAAAGCAATTAGCAACACTGATGAGCCGACAAAAATGTGATATCATTCTTTTTTCTCTTTTTAGATGGGATAGCCCCTACTCGTCTATCTCCATTGCTATGGCGAAAGAGTTTGCCAAATCACATCGCATCTTTTACCTCAACCATCCTTATTCGGTAAAAGACTATTTCAAAGAATTATCGGAACATCCAGCACGAAGACGAGATTTAAAAAGTGGCCGAGTAAGAATAGAAAAAGATCCTCAACAACCGGAGCTTTTTTTTTCCGTCATTCCTCCGCTGACCTTACCCGTCAACTTTCTACCCAAAGGCAGTATTTACAATCAAGTGGCGAAGTACAACCACCGCCAAATCCATAAAGCAGTCGCGCAAATCATTGAGCAACACAATATAAAACAGTATGTATACATCAACTGTTTCGATCCTTTTTTTGCACCAACGCTCCCCCAAACCCTGGGGCCAGCCCTCAACATTTACCAGAGCGTAGATGATATTAGTCAAAATCCTTACACAGCTCGACACGGTGTTTACTTAGAGGA
>JBCCSR010000792.1:0-3493 GCA_039199865.1 Bacteroidota bacterium | reverse complement strand
GTACATATTTTCACATAGCTGTCTTCTATAGTAGGATCATAGTCTGTTACAAAATATCCCTGTAATAAAAACGAACATACATATTTAGCGTAAAGCACTAATGAATGGTGTTTTACACAGCTTTTTAACAATTTTTCACAGCTGAAACAGCTGTTTTCCACAGTTTCAGCAGTTTTTTTACAATTTCTTGCAGTTTATGTTGACACATGTGGGGTGGAGGCCTAAAGGAAAAAATAAGGCTTGATGATCAAACTTACGGCTTACGGCACCAACTACAACAGAAACTGTCAAAAAGAAGACAACTCATCTTAAATCATCATCCCCTCACATCCAAATACTCCCTGGTAACACATATTTTCAGGTGTATCTCTGGTGAGGGCTAGAAAAATGAGATGAGTGGGTCAGCTCAAGCTGCCCACTCCTCTCATTCCCACCAGCCAATACCGGCAATAACACAAGAGACAATAGTCAGGCTTTGCAAATCTTTATAGGCAATAGCCTTCATGGTCAGCATAACAAAACCATCAAAACAAGTCATCCATTCTACTTCTTCCAAAGGAGTGATCATTCAAAACGTTAGCCAATCTAATTACTGGAAACCGAAGATGTTATTTGCCAGAGATGTTATTGGTAATTGATCAGAGAGAGAATGGATAGCCCTCAAATAGAAATGCTAGAAGAGGCATCGCCTTTCCAGCATTTCCAAGGAATCAAGAGCATGTTTCCATAACCCTACTTAATGTTGTTTTGTCAATAGTTTTAGCTTTCTTTATCTTGTAATAAGATGATGTAAAGATAAATTAGCTCCTTGCCCAATTCAATTACATATTTTCATAATTTTTCTTTTATAATATGTGTTAGTCGCTGATAAGAATGTCTTTCCCACGTAAATAAGCATCCGTATTTTGATTATTTCGGTACTCACATCCCCGTAAATACTGGTTTTTCTAGGTCAAAAAGCTTATTTTCGCCATCGTTTTTCAAGATTTTAAATTACAAACAGGCTCGATTTTTTTTCTGGAGAGGGAAAATGACCCACCAAAAAATAGTTCAACCTGTGCTAATTGACTTAAAATAAACAATATGATTAACCTTATTCTGTTCGGTCCTCCTGGATCTGGAAAAGGGACACAAGCCGTAAAATTGGTAGAGAGGTATGAATTATTACATATCTCCACTGGTGATTTATTCCGCTATGAACTCGGAAACAACACAGAGTTAGGGCAGTTGGCCCGCAGTTATATGGATAAGGGAGCTTTGGTGCCCGACGAGGTAGTGATCGGTATGCTGCGCAATAAAGTGGAAGCCAACTCTGAGGTCAAAGGATATATCTTCGATGGTTTTCCTCGAACCATTGCCCAGTCTATTGCATTGGATGAATTGATGAAGGGAATGGGGCAGGAGATCACGGGCTTGGTGGCTTTGCAAGTGGAAGATGAAGAAATTATCAAAAGAATCCTTAACCGAGGCAAAACGTCGGGACGAGCGGATGATAATGACGAGGCCATTATCCGCAATCGAATTGATGTTTACAAAAGTGAGACGACTCCAGTCTTCGAATACTATTCCAAATACGACAAATCTTTTGAAATTAATGGAATGGGAACGATTGAAGACATCTTTGATCGCCTGTGCTCACAGGTAGATAGCTTATCGTAATGGCTGAACAAAACTTCGTTGATTATGTCCGAATTTGTTGTCGCTCCGGCTCTGGTGGGGCGGGCTCTGCGCATTTGATGCGAAGTAAAGGCAATGCAAAGGGGGGGCCAGACGGTGGAGACGGGGCGAGAGGAGGACACATCATTTTACGCGGTAATCGCAATATCTGGACCTTGCTTGCCCTCAAATATCGAAAACACATCATTGCTGGAAATGGAGGAAATGGTGCTTCAAGCAATAAGACCGGAGCCATGGGCCAGGACATTGTTTTGGATGTCCCACTGGGAACGGTGGCAAAGGATGTGGAAACCGGAGCGGTAGAATTTGAGATCACCGAACATGATGAAGAGAAAATCTTGACGCCTGGAGGACGAGGAGGACTGGGTAATGTTCATTTCAAATCACCAACCAACCAGACGCCACGCTATGCGCAACCGGGAGAACCTGGACAAGAGCTGTGGAAGATACTGGAGTTAAAAGTATTGGCTGATGTTGGTTTGGTAGGCTTTCCCAATGCGGGAAAATCAACGCTACTTTCGGTCATTTCCGCGGCAAAGCCCAAAATTGCCAATTATGCTTTTACAACTCTGGTGCCCAACTTAGGTATCGTCAAATACCGAGATCATCGTTCTTTCGTAGTAGCTGACATACCAGGTATTATCGAAAAAGCACACGAAGGTAAAGGCTTGGGACATCGTTTTTTACGCCACATCGAAAGAAATGCAGTCCTACTTTTTATGATTCCGGCGGATACGGATGACATCCAAAAGGAATATGCCATTCTACTCAACGAATTGGAACAATACAATACAGAATTATTGGACAAACCTCGCGTATTGGCCATTACTAAAAGTGATTTGATTGATGAGGAGTTAAAGGAATTGCTGCAGCCTGAATTGCCAGGAGGAATTCCCATTGTTTTCATTTCCTCTGTTGCTCAAATGGGACTCGATGCATTGAAAGATCAACTTTGGGTGCATTTGAACCGAAGCCTGTAAATCGATTTGTCCGTAAAACCTGTTCATCAACTAGCCTAGTTTTCATGTCTACCAATCCAATTGTTTCTTCCATCAGTCAACTGTTTACCGCTTGGTCAGGGGAACCAGCCACTTTGGTTCTTCCACTTGCCAGAACTGCTTCCAATCGCCAATATTTTCGTTTAAAAGGCGAAGAGCATCAAGCCATTGGCTGTTATGGGCCAGATGTCAAGGAGAATCGTGCCTTTATTTCCTTCTCACAACATTTTCGCTCAAAGGGATTGGCTGTCCCTGAGATTTATAAAGTGGATTTGGAGCAAAAGATTTATTTACAAGAAGATTTGGGGGCGACGACTTTGTATAGTTTTTTACTGCAAAAAGGAAAAAGTTTCTCTCCGGATTTGACTGACATGTATCGACAAGTCTTAGCGCAATTGGCCAGGATTCAGATTGAAGGAGGGCAAGGTCTAAATTATGAGGATTGTTATCCTCGTGCAGCATTTGATAAGCAGTCCATGCTATGGGATTTGAATACTTTCAAATACTATTTTCTCAAACTCGGGGGCATTGCCTTTGATGAGCAAGCGCTAGAAGAAGATTTTCATCGCTTTATAGACTATTTATTGACTGCGGATTGCTCCTATTTCATGTTTCGAGATTTTCAATCGAGAAACATCATGCTGAAAAACGGACAACCCTATTTTATTGATTATCAAGGAGGGCGCAAAGGTGCTTTGCAATACGATCTGGCCTCTCTACTTTTTCAGCCTCAAGCTGGAATCCCCTTTGAGGTCCGAGAACAGCTTTTGCATCATTATTTGGATACCGTTGAGACGATGATCGATTTAGACCGAGCG
>JBCCSR010000791.1:0-3493 GCA_039199865.1 Bacteroidota bacterium | reverse complement strand
TGGCCATTTCCAAAAACATCATTGAATCCATCAATGGCCGCATTTGGTTTGAAACCCGCGTAGGGATTGGAACGGACTTCTACGTCGAATTGCCTTTGGTAGAAATCATCGAATTGGAAGAAGTGTAAGGGCTCCCTCCACTTTTCCCAATTGGATACAAGTAGTGTTGATTTGATGCAATCAGATCTACGCACACCACATGGATACCCAAGTCCTTTACCACTGGCTCCAAGCAACATTTTAAAACAAGTTCAACAAATTTTTAGCACCTTTGTTAGCTAAAGAGCAATTGACTTAAACCAATCATTCCTCGGTGGAATTTCCTAGGCTTTCTCCAACACTTGTACAAAAATGACAGTGTTCAGAGCGTAGGAACACACAGGGTAAAATTAGGTGGATCTATTTATGTTAAAAACAGCAATTATTGGAGCGGGAATTGGTGGATTGGCAAGCGCCATTCGGCTAGCGACAAAAGGCCATCAAGTGGACGTGTATGAAGCCAATTCCTATCCGGGAGGAAAGCTCTCTGAAATTCGTCTAGACCATTACCGTTTCGATGCCGGCCCTTCCCTCTTTACCATGCCCAATTATATCGAAGAGCTATTTGACCTGGCGGGAAAAGACATTCATGACTATTTCCAATACGAGCGCCTTGAGGTGGTCTGCAATTACCTTTGGGAAGATGGGACGCGATTGAAAGCCTTTGGCGATGCCGATGCCTTTGGCAAGGAGGTGCAGGAACAATTGGGTGTGGATGGTGAGTTGATTCACAAAGCCCTGGCCGATAGCCGCAAAAAATACGAATTAACCGGTAAAACATTTCTACACAATAGCTTGCACCGTTCGTCTACCTGGCTCAACAAAGAAGTGGCCAAAGCGCTTTTGCAATTGCCTTCCCTCCATATTTTCAGTTCGATGAACGCAGTGAATGTTCGACAGCTTCAACATCCCAAACTCGTTCAGTTATTCAATCGTTTTGCCACCTACAATGGATCTAATCCATATAAAGCCCCAGGGATTCTCAACATCATTCCCCATTTCGAACACCACTTGGGTGCTTATTTTCCCAAAGGAGGAATGTACCATATCACACAGGCTCTTTTCCAATTGGCCAAAGATCTAGGAGTGGCGTTTTATTTTGAGCAAAAGGTCGATGAAATTCTATTGCACAATGGGAAAGCCAAGGGCATTCGCGTCAATGGTGAACAATTGGACTACGATCGCTTGGTCAGCAACATGGACATTCATTTTACCTACAAAAAATTACTTCCCAAAGCCAAGCATCCAGACCGTTTGCTAAAGCAAAAAAAATCCACCTCTGCTCTGATTTTTTACTGGGGTGTTGCTCGGAAGTTCGACCAATTGCATTTGCACAATATCCTATTTAGTAAAGATTACAAAAAGGAGTTTGATCAGCTGGATGCAGGTTACATTTACGAAGACCCCACCATTTACATCAATATCAGTCAGAAGTTTGAGGCCGAAGATGCACCGGCGAATTGTGAAAATTGGTTTACCATGATCAATGTCCCCAACAACAGTGGGCAAGATTGGGATCAACTCATTCGGGAAGCCAGGAAAAATGTCATTGCCAAAATCAATCGGATGCTGGACGTCGACTTGGAAAGTCTGATTGAGTGTGAAGCAATGCTCGATCCGCGAAGTATTGAAAGCAAAACGGCTTCCCATACGGGGGCACTTTACGGAACCAGCTCCAACAATCGAATGGCTGCTTTTCTTCGACATCCCAATTTTTCCCGAAGGATTGACCATCTCTATTTTTGCGGAGGAAGTGTCCACCCGGGAGGAGGCATTCCGCTTTGTTTGCTCTCCGCAAAAATTGTGGCCGAAATGATGCATTAAACCAATGAACACAAAAGATAAGCCGCTGATCATGTCCAAAAAAGAATTCGGTTTTTCCCTTTTTCTTACCTCGATGTATGTAGGTGGATTATTTGGAATCGCCCTACCGATTCATCCTGATTTTATTTACCTCACCCCATTCAATTTAATGGTTTCTCTGGGCATCGCCTTTTGGTTTCATCCCAAGTGGGATCAAGCCCTATTCCTTTTCCTCGTCATCTCCTTTACGACTGGTTTTTTGGTAGAACTGCTAGGGGTACAAAGCGGATTAATCTTTGGAGAATACGAGTACGGTGAAGTCTTGGGCTGGAAAATTGGGGGAACGCCACTGATGATCGGGGTCAATTGGGCCATGCTGGTTTATGCCTCCGCAGCAACGGTACAGCACTTTTGGCCCAAAGCAAAGACCTGGGTAAAAGTCGTCATGGGAGCGGCCGCTATGGTGCTGCTCGATCTGGTGATAGAACCCGTCGCCATTCACTTTGATTTTTGGACTTGGGGAGCGGTTGAAGTACCGATCCAGAATTATATTGCTTGGTTTTTAGTAGCTTTGCCATTGCATGCTGCTTTCCACCGATTATTGGGAGCAGTGACCAACAAAGTGGCGATTGTATTGTTTACTTTACAGTTTCTATTTTTTGGAACTTTGCTTTTAACCGTACACGGTTGATCGAAAACAACCGTCCACTGAAATCAATCCATTTAATGAATGCAATGATATATATCGGTATCACTTTAATTACCATTGCTACCATGGAGTTCGTCGCCTGGTTTGCACACAAGTATTTGATGCACGGTTGGCTGTGGTCTTGGCATAGAGATCATCATCAACCCCATACCAACGAAGGATTTTTTGAAAAAAATGATTTGTTTTTCCTCGTATTTGCCATTCCTAGCGCTGCTGCTTACATCACTGGTTTGTCTACCAATCATTATTGGTTGTTTTTTGTGGGTGTGGGCATTTCTATCTATGGACTCATTTATTTTCTTATCCACGACGTCTACATTCATCAACGCTTCAAGTGGTTTCGACAACTAGACAATACTTATTCTCGCGCCATTCTACGTGCGCACGGCCATCATCACGCCAAGCAAACCAAGGAGGATTGTGAATCTTTTGGTCTGCTCGTCGTCCACAAAAAGTATTTTGGCAAGCGAAAAGATTGGGTCAAAGAAACCCCAAAATAAATGTTCGTAGACAAGCCATCGGGCTAGCTCCTATCACTTCTATTGGTTACTCAAATCTCCACAGAGCAATGTTCCCAAAGCTACACCAGCTACCCCTACATAATAATACCTCCCATTTTCGAATAGCAGATTCTGGGCTGGCTTGGAGTCGGTCCCTATCCAAAGTAACTGATCAATAGGAAATAGGACGAAAACGATTGCAAGTGCATAAAGCACAATTTTTTTTATACGCTCTCTTCGTCAAAAGTTTTGGTACTAAAAAATAATAAGAAGCATAAAAACTCATCAGCATGTAGATGATAAATCTGAGGGATATGGGGATAAAGAAAGGAGTATCCATAGACGAAAAAGTGAAATAAGCAATCACTGCTCCCAAAAAAATTGCAATGATCCAAGCGGAGAAATGAATAAGAAAAACGACCATTTTTCTGTTCATAATACT
>JBCCSR010000790.1:0-3498 GCA_039199865.1 Bacteroidota bacterium | reverse complement strand
GCACTAAACATGTTGACGACCGGTGCTCCTGACTCTGCGCATTTAAACAAGTTGGTTTTGGTGATCAAATAAGCAATTTGATAGCCTCCCCAGCTATGTCCCTGTATGCCAATGTTGGCTGCATCAACAAAACCTTCTCCGATCAGAGAAGTGACGCCAGGAATGACACAATTAAATGCACTTTCACCGGGATAGCCCTCTCGGTATTTGACATCCGGATTAAAAATGAGATAGCCTCGATTGGTATAAAACGCATAATTGATGGTAGAGCGATGAGGATAAGGGGCGCGATGGCGATACAGTCGATTGGAACTGCGTTCGTAGAAGTTAACGATCATTGGATATTTCTTCTTGGGATCGAAATTTTCGGGTTTGACCAAGACCCCTTGCATCTTCTCGCCGTTGGTGTTGGTCCACTCGTACAACTCGGCATTGCCCCAGGAATAGTCCTTTTGTTGTGGATTGGCATCACTGACTTTTTCTATGTTTTGAAAATTCAAGTTGGCCAACATCAGGTCGGGAAAGTGCTGGAAACTTTCTTTGGTAAAAAGCAACTGATCGGCCTCTTTTGCCTTTTGGACCCGACGAGTAAAAGAAAATTCTTCTTTGAGCAGTGGTGTGACCTTTCCAGATTGGAGGGAGAGATAAGCATAGCCAGAAGCCTTAGTTGTTTCATCAAAAACAGACAAGAGCAATTGACTTTTGGGGTCAATCATGCGTTCTTCACGATCTAGTCGGATGTATCGATATTGAACCTTACTTTCCCGTCCACGGGTGAGTCGTTGTGCTTTGCTGGGCGCTATTGGATCGATTCTCCAAATGTCATAGCGATCGTAGATCAAAACCTCGCGGTCTTCTTTGGTCCAACCTAGGCGACCGTAGGAGGAGGGATATTGGGGAATGTCATTGAGTTCATTGTAAAATGCAACCTTGCGATTGTTGGTCAACTGAATGGTTTTGTTTTGATCAATTGCGTGGGCAAACCAAGAAGTATCTGGACTGCTGTACCACAAGACATACTTGGCCTTGGGAGATAATTGAGGTGCTCCGCGTAGTTGACGGGCGATCTGTTTTTGCCGTCCCGTTTTTTGATTGATGAGGTAAACATCTTTAGCACTGGGAAAGCCCTCCCAAGATACATTTTGGAGATAAGGTGTTTCGTCGTAGGCTAGAATCTGATCACTATTGCCTTCATCTCCGGGGTTGACATTGGCAAGGTTGCGATGACCTAAAAGCTGTGCTTTTTGTTTTCGGATATCCCAAACAGCTAGGTAACTGCGTTTTTTCTCTCTGTCCAGTAAAACCTTTTGTTGGGTGTGTAAGCGTGGATCTTTGTAGCTCCAAACTTCAACCTTGGCCACTTCTTCGGGCAGTAGGGTAGTATCTTTGAGTAGGGGATGGGGCGCGGCACCAAAGTACAAACGTTGTCCATTTTCGGAGAAGTAGGGAGAGAAGTGTTCACTTACCCAGTAATCTTCTTCAGCTACCTTGGCGACTTTTTGTTGGATACTTTTTGCCGATGGATTCCCATCTTTCCAATAGAACAATTCAAATGGACGAATCCGATTTTTGCTGGTATCGAGGTCGGCTATGAAACTCAATTGTTGACCATCTTTGGCCAGCTTGAGTTGTTTGTATTTTCCCTTACCTTGAAAAATGGCTTGATGTTTTTGTTCCGGGCAATGGTAGAGATAAACGCCTGCTTCCCAGGTAGAATCTTTTCCGGTCGTACTGAAGGCAATGCGGGCATTTTCTTCCGCCAATACATAATTTTTGACAAAGTCAAAGCGCTGCTCTTTTCCATCTGCCAATTGCCGAATGACCAGGCTTGTCCCGTTTTTCTTATTGGCTTTTTTAGTTTTCTTTTTTTTCTTCTTTCCCTTTTGTGCATTGGCTTGGACGCCAGTCGTATCCGTTTTAGTGGGAGGAACGCCAGCCAGGTGATAGGCCAGGTGACCCGACCATTTTTCGGGCATTTTGAACGATTGAACATTGGCAATTCGAGTCAACTGACCTGTACTTAGGTGATAGATGCCCAGGGAATCTTTGGGCAACTTATTTTTTTTGACTTTCCGTCTACGCATGGCTTTTAGGCTATCCTGAGGTTGGAGAAGCTTAAAAACCAGCCATTGATTGTCGGCACTGAGTTTGGCTTTGGTCCCTCGATCAAAGCTGCGCGTCGTTTTGCTCGGAGCATGATAAACTTGGAGCTGTGGATCGCGGCCTTCATTGGTCAATTCGTAAATTACCCAGTTGCCATCATTAGATATGGCCGGCCGGCTAATGCGGTTCCAAACGTCAAACACATCGTGATCCATGGTTTTTTTGTCGGGATTTTGGGCCAGTAGTTGAACATTACAGAGCAGTAAAAGGGCGTATAGTCCTAGTTTTTTCATCTTGGTTTCAATTTTTGATGGCTTGAAATTAAAGGCTTGAGGGGGGACCTTATTTTGAGCTTATTCCACAAGTAGCACGGCCAATCAGCTCCACTATCCCCATGCATGTTATTCGATTGTTTGGATATCAGAACCTAAGTATTTTGTCTGTATACAAAAGAAATAAAAAATCAAGACATTGTTGGTTTCTGGGGGGAAAAACAGTTTAAAATGTACCAGTCTAGTCTATTCGGGTGCCGCAATTGGCTAGACTGGTAAAAAAGGGAGAGCGATCAGCAAATGGAGGTCAATTTCCAGCGTTTTGCCGAGAGATTTCCTTGGTGCGAAGCTACTTTACGATCTATCGTCTCTTCACGGGGCAGGGAGTATCAGCAACCAATATCTTTTCCCGCTTTCCACATGCTCAATGCTTTGGCAATAAATTGATCGATTTGTGTTTCGGCAATTACGTTGGTTTTTTTGAAGCGAATGCAACCTTTTCCACAATTGAGTCCTTTGAGCATTGATCCATCCGGATCGATCTTCTTGATATCTCCAAAGTACAGACTGACAAAGTTCTTTTGAGCATTCAAGGAAAAAACAAGCCCACGCTCATCCTCGTATCCCAGCATTTTGTAGTGAATGCCTTCCTTGAGATTTGGCGCTTTGGTTTTGATAATGCTACGTAGTTCTTCCAAAGTGTGATAGCGCCAATCCTTTTCTAGTTGGGCCAGGTATTCAGCAGGGCTGTTGACATCGTATTGCATAATTGATGGTGTTTTGGCTTTGGTGAAGGTCCTGATTTTACTGGATAAAAATAAGTTTTTCTGATCATTTATAAGGAAATGTACCAGTGGCGATCCCCAGGAAATTCGGTTTTAGGCCGAGCTTAAGGAGGCCTGTCTAGTTGTTTTTATTGAGGTTGAAAATGTCAAATAATTTGGGGCACTTTTGCCCCAAATTATGGCCTTATCCCAAATCAAAAATCAAAAAAACTCCATCATTCTCAGAAGAATGCCTTTCCCAAAAAAGAATTGATCTTTTTTGACTGAACAAATGAGGCGATTAATTGTCTTTGGAAAGTGTTGATGTAATGAAGTTCAGGGAAACGGAGTCTTTACCG
>JBCCSR010000789.1:0-3501 GCA_039199865.1 Bacteroidota bacterium | reverse complement strand
TTTCCAAATCCACTGCTATTCCTGCATCTATGACTATTTGATCCGTTTCATAAGTGGTCATCAATTCCCCAGTAAAAGCCCAGAGTTTGTCCAATGCCTTTTGTATCTTATCATGGCTCAACTCCGTTCCATCTCCCAAGCGGATCATCCATTCCGAGCTCCAACGTAGATGGTAAGTGACCTCTTTTAAAGATTTTTCAGCAATAGCCGCCAACTGCTGGTCTTTACTCTTTTTGAGCTCTACATAGAAATAGTAATTGTAGACATCAAAAAGGAACTGTCGACAAACCGTATGGGCAAAATCACCGTTGGGTTGTTCTAATAATAGGACATTACGGAAATCCCAAACATCTCGCAAGAAAGCCAAATCATCTTCCGTACGCCCCTTCCCTTCCACTTCGGCGGCATACTGAAACAGGCTTCGTGCCTGCCCCATGAAATCTAAGGCAATATTGGTCAAGGCCATATCCTGTTCGAGAATAGGGCCGTGACCACACCACTCTGACAATCGCTGACCATTGATCAAAGCATTGTCTGCGAGTCGGAGGGTATAGATAAAGAGTGCTTCCTTTTGACTCATTGGTTTGGTTTTTAATTTCAATAAATTGGTTAAGACTGAGGTTTAAAACACTATCCTTTATCTATAGATTACATATGTTTAATTTCATCCGGCAGGTCGTAGAAAGTCGGATGACGATAAACTTTATCGTTGGCAGGATCATAAAAAGATTCGCTATCTTCTGGATTGGAGGCCGTAATATATTTGGATTCTACCACCCAAATGCTTACGCCTTCGCTGCGCCGGGTGTAGACGTCCCGTGCATTTACGATTGCCATCTGTTCATCGGCAGCATGTAGACTTCCCACATGCTTGTGATGTAGCCCTTGACGACTGCGAATGAAAACCTCCCAAAGTGGCCAATTTTTATTACTCATAATTTGGTCATTTAATGCTCACTAACTTTTAGGCAACTTTACCCTGCTGCAATGCTTGTTCCTTTCGTTTTCTTCGCTTTTCGGCGTGTGCCATTGCTGCTTCTCGCACCCAAGCCCCTTTTTCGTAGGCATCTACTCTCGCTTGAAGTCGTTCTCGATTGCAGGGACCATTGCCTTTAACTACATTCCAGAATTCTGACCAATCGATCGTTCCAAAGTCATAATGCCCACGTTCCTCATTCCATTTTAGGTCGGGATCGGGTAAGGTAACGCCCAAAATCTGGGCTTGTTCGTAGCAAACATCGACAAATTTTTGTCGGAGTTCATCATTGGTAAAACGTTTGATCTTCCACTTCATGGACCGAGCAGTATGGGGAGAATCCGCATCATTGGGACCAAACATCATTAAAGCAGGCCACCACCAACGATCAACGGCATTCTGTAACATCTTTTTCTGCGCCTCAGATCCTCTGCTCAGCGTAAGTAGCATTTCATAGCCTTGTCTTTGGTGAAAACTTTCCTCCTTACAAACCCGTACCATGGCTCTTGCGTAAGGACCATAGGAACACCGACAGAGCGGAACCTGATTCATGATGGCCGCACCATCGACTAACCAGCCAATAACTCCAATGTCTGCCCAAGTCAAGGTCGGATAATTGAAAATACTCGAGTACTTGGCCTTGCCCGTATGCAATTGATCAAACAACTCATCCCGTTCGATGCCAAGTGTTTCACAAGCAGCATAGAGATACAAACCATGTCCTGCTTCATCTTGTACTTTGGCCAATAAACCTACCTTGCGCCGGAGGGATGGAGCGCGTGTAATCCAGTTTCCCTCGGGTAGCATTCCTACAATCTCCGAATGGGCATGCTGCGAGATTTGTCGGATCAGGGTTTTCCGATAAGCATCTGGCATCCAATCTTTGGGTTCAATTTTGATCTCAGCATCAACTTTTTCCTGAAACTTTTCTTCTAAAGACAAATTGGCACTCATATTTCTAAAATTTTGAGTCACATGATAAAATGGTGTGGTGCGTTAGGCTATAAATTTTGAGTATTTGTTTTCCCGGTACACATGGGCACTTGAGCTTTATAGGTGGATCGGATCTTTATCCCCAGAAAGTACCTTGCTCAGTTGAAAACAATACTATTTTTACCTTTCAACAAAAATAACAGATTTTGAGGATGAATCAAAGAAAAAACGAACGTTTGTTCGTATTGTTCAAAAAATGAGTGCTTTTCTGCTTTTCCGGGACATTTTCCTCCCAAAAAGAGACTAACAGACAGAGATGTACATGAATGATGTATCTACCCACCTACTGCGAGGGCAAAGGATAGATTGTTTGGCTTTTGTGAATGCCTAGCCGCTGGCTAGATACCTTAATATAGATAATGTCAAGGTGTGGATGCATCCAAAATAAACTTCCTGGAAAAAAGGAACCGTCTTCTCCTCACTTTATCGAAGACAGCTTGGTCGCCAAAAGCAAAGGTTAGGGAGCAACTTAATTGTTAAATGCATAGATGATCTTTTCGAATATTCTCGACAATAAACTTCTACGTTTGGTAATGATTTCGGCAATTCCCGTTGAATTTTCTTTTAAGGTCACTGGCTTTTTGTAGCTGGTAATGTTTTTATTTTTCAGTTCGATTTGCCCCACATAAAAATCTTTGCTAGCTACATCTGAAACTTGCTTGATGCTGCCCTTCAACATCCCAAATTCCTGATAAGGATAGTCGGACAGTTTGAGGTTGACGTCTTGATCGATTTCGATCAGTCCCGCCCCCGTAAAAGGAATTTCTACTTCTACCGTGTATTCCATCTGCTGTGGGGTAATGGTAAGGAGGGGCGTTCCGACATTGATGTATTGATTCTCTTTAATGGCTTGGAGAAAATTGGCGCTCCCGTCAATTGGTGATTTTAATACGTTGCGTTCTTCCCAGACGCTGATGGCCGATCGTACTGAATTGTAAGCGATGTTGATATTGGTTTTCAATCGTTCCGCATCTTCTCTTTTAGCCTCAGAAAGATCTTGGATGGCATTTTCTACACGAACGATATCCAATTGGTTTTGTGTTTTTTGGATGCGTTGATTTTCGACTGCCTTTTGATTGCCCAGAAATTGTCTTTCGCGATTTTCCAAATCAGAGGTACTGATCAAGCCCCCATCGTAGAGCTGGGAGTTTCGGCTGATTGCTTTTTGGTCCAACGATTTCAGATCGTCATCTACGTTAATGATGTTGGCTAGGATGTCATTTTTCTCCAGCAAAATTTGGCGCTCCTTTTTGTAACGTGCAATTTTATTGTCGTACTTTTTAAACATTGTCAACTCATAGTATTCTCGAAGAAAGTCAATCAGGCTATCCCATTTAGGTTGGATAAAGCCAAAATTGTATTTTTTCCCTTTTTCATTCTCATAGAATTCGAGTGGATTGCTATGAAGTAAGTCGAGCTTCTCGTTGAGCAAAAGGATATCTTGGTTGTTGGCATCATTGGCAAAAAGAATCAGGTACTGGCCCTGCTCGACGGAAGCTTTGTCTTCAACCAAAATTGAGGAGATATTGGCC
>JBCCSR010000788.1:0-3506 GCA_039199865.1 Bacteroidota bacterium | reverse complement strand
TCGAACTGGTGGTAAAAGCAACCAGTTGAGCGGGCAGAATGCCACGGAGGTACTGCTGAATGGGCATCCCCGTGAGGAGTTTGATCAAAAAGGGATAGAGTAAGATTAAGATGGACATTCCCAAAAGCAATACACCGGCATAGGACATCAGTGCCTTAAATAAATCTGGGTTGGCCGTTTCGGTAATCAAGGCCGCGATGAGCGCGACTACTGCGTAGGGGGAAATGAGGATAATAATATCCACCATCTTTAGCATAATATGATTCAGGGAGTCAATTAAGTCTTTGGTGACTTTAGATTGATCTGGTGGAATAAGTAAGAGGCAGATGCTAAAAAAGATGGTAAAAAAGATCACTTGAAGTAGACTCCCATTTTGTCCCAAAGAAAGGAAAATATTATCGGGAATGACATCGACGAAAAAACTCAATGGTCCGCCACCTTCAGACTGTTTGATCTTTTGATCAATAGAGCTGGTATTGTATTCTGCCATTTGTTGGAGTTGAGTGGAATCAACCGCAAAACCTGGTTGAAATAAATTGACTAATACTAGCCCCAGCATTACGGCAAAAACAGTGGTGAGCAAATACCAAAAGACGGTTTTACCGCCCATTTTGGATAAACTGGCCAAATCTTTTAGATCAGAAATGCCTTTGGCCAAAGAGGTGAAAACCAAGGGAACGGCAATGAGCTTGAGCAGCTTGATGAAAATGATGCCAAAGGGCTTAATCCAATCTCGAACAATTGTGGGGCCCCAAGTCACTTGAAGTGCCAAAACTCCGATCAATAAACCGAGCAGAATACCGATGAAAATTTGCCAGTGGAGGGCGAGTTTTTTACCATTTTGGTTCATTGCAGGTTGGTTTAAAAAGTTGGTTAATCCACGGATGTTTGTGCTGGGGAATCTGTTGATATAAGTCCACCAAGAAACGTTGCTGGAAATTATCAAATTTTTGTCAAAAATTGGAGTAACTGACTTTTACATTTTTCCATTCTTTGACAAATTCGTAAGGCTTCTTTCGAGCATCTCGAACAAGTGAGAGATACAATTCATCCTCCTTTCTGACAAATTGATAGTCTGGCTGGTTTTGATCATAGTCGAAATAGATAAAAGAAGAGTGAGGTGCTCTGAGTTCCCATTTGACCAGGGAGAGGGCGTTTATCCAGTTGTTAAAACAACAGTCTTGCAATCCGTTACCTAGTGTTTTAATTCGCTGGCCTCTCCAGATGATGATCAATTTACCGTGGATATGAGCGCATCGATCTTGATCGAAATGGCTCAGTGGCAGATGGTTGGAATAAGGACTCAAAACGAAAAGTTGCTGAAAGTCGATCACCAGACTCATGAAAGAATGATTTGGAAGGGGAAAACATTAAAACCCTTCCAAAAATTCAATCTGTGTTAAGTTTTTCTGGCTAACTTGTTCGTACAATTCATAAATCAATCCATCTTTGAGGCCCACGCGAGGAACCAAAATGTAGTCACTTTTGATGTTTTGTAAGACTTGGATGTAGATTTCTGAGGCGGGAACAATCACATCGGCACGGTCTGGATTCATTTTGAGGATCGACATGCGTTCTTCATAGCTAAATTCCCGAACGTAAGCACGAATGGCTTTCAACTCTGCGAGGGAAAGGGCCAAATCATCTGCTTTCTGAGCGAGTTTGTACAGCTTGTTGATATTGCCTCCCGTACCGATACCGATGATGTGTTGGCTTTTTTTAGGTTGAGCGGATTTCATCCATTCCTTCATATTTTTTAAGGTCTTTTCTCGAGCCTTAGTTGATAATTTTCGGACGGAACCGATTCGGAAGGATTGACTCACCTTGATCTTTTTTCCCGAAAAAAGATTGAGTTCTGTGCTTCCACCTCCCACATCAATGTGAATGTAATCATGTCGATCTTCCAGATAGGGAATGATGGCTTTATTGAGGATACTGGCTTCCTGACCCCCAGAGATAATATCGATTTTGAGGCCAATCTTTTCATGGATATGTTGTTGGATTGCTTTACCGTTTTTGGCTTCACGCATCGCAGAAGTGGCTACGGCATGATAGGCTTCTACTTCGTAGAGTTCGATGAGCAGTTTAAAGGTTTGCATCAACTTGGCAAATCGTTTGATCGTCTGTTTTGTAATCTTTCCTTTTTTAAAGACGTCGTGACCTAGTCGAAGTGGAAAGCGTAAAAATTCCAATTTTTTGAAGCTGACCAAGTCATTTTCTTCAAACACTTTTACAATTTGTAGTCGGATGGCGTTGGAGCCAATATCAATTGCGGCTAATTTCATGTTTTATTCAGGGATCAAATTTGGATAATCGGTGATGATGCCATCAACACCCAGTTTTTTTAATTTGCGCATGACCTCCGTTTCATTGACCGTCCAAGGAACGACGAGCATCCCCATGTCATGTATTTCCTGAATGACCTTTTCATTGAGCAACATGTAATAAGGGCTGTATTTGTGAGGTACGTAGCCTAGTAAATCGATGTTTTCTTTGACACTCATGGTGTTGTCAACGAGAAGCGCAGCAACTACGGTACTATCTTGTTGCTCAATTTCTTTCATTATATTGATATCGAAAGATTGTAAGGTGACTCGATCTTTGATATTGAGTAAATCAATTTCATCGAGAAGGTATTGGACGAATTGGGCTGGGGGAGGCGTCATTACTCCATAATAGTCCGGTTGGCTCTTGATTTCGATATTGTAAAAAGGTCGGGTGAGTCCCTTTTTTTGGCAATGCAGCTCGACTTGGCTCACCATGTCCATAAAGCTAGGCTTGTACACTGTCATGGCTTGCTGATTTGGAAACCGTTCATTGCCACGACTGCCACAGTCAAACTGCTTGATTTCTTCATAGGTCATTTCAAAAATTTTCAAATCTTTTTCCTCCTCTTCACCGACCGGTTCCCCATCGGCCTTGGTACAGATATGGTGAGAAAACCAAGGTTCATGTGAGATGATCACCTGTTGGTCTTTTGAGACGGCAACGTCGAGTTCGAGGGTTTTGATTTTTTTGAATTCCAATGCTTTCAAAAAAGCAGGAATGGTATTTTCGGGAAGTAGGCCACGTGCTCCCCGATGTCCCTGCCAGTCGAAGCCGTCAGGCAGTTGAATTGAAGTGTTTTCTTGAGTCATTGTCGGTTGATTTTGATGATTGTTGCATGAATAAAGAGCGAAACAACAAAAAACGAGGAGTAGACAATTGGGATGATTCATAGATGTGTTGAAGCTAGCAAATGATGAATATTTCTATTTTTTTGAGTAGTGCTGGATTATTGAGCTGGGATGTCGTCCTGAGGTCTTGGACTGAGGTGGTGCTTTTGGCAGGGTGGGGTCCCACCCACATCCGCCACCGCCGCCGGCAAAACCAGCGCAATCATTGATCAAAGACATACCTCTGGCCTCCCTGCAATGGCCTTCCAGGTATTGAGTGAACAGAAAAAGATATCTTATTACTAGTACGCTTGTACTTAGACGCAATACCCTGCTGAATTCCATGAATTT
>JBCCSR010000787.1:0-3508 GCA_039199865.1 Bacteroidota bacterium | reverse complement strand
GCCCATCTGCTCATTTCTAGAGTAGCTCAAGTTTTTAATCCTGTGCTTTTGAGGTAGAATTTGATTTAAAAAGTCGATCAAAAGGATTTTGTTTGGTTCCGTTCCAAACAATTTTTTGAAGCCAAAATCAGTAAGCGGATTAATGTATTTATCTTTCAAATGACTCATTATCACTGGTTTAATCTTTCGTATACATCGCTTTACAAAGATAATGAATTTTAAGTGCGAATTATTTTATTTTTTCCCAGCGATCGTCAAGAAGTAAAAAGCCCCCCTCCTACTCAACCAATGCGTTGATGAACCATCTGCCGATAAGAATTGCCAATGGGAACGGTTCGATCACCAATTTGGATTTGATTGCCTTGAATGCTTTTCACCTTTTTGGTATTGATGATAAAAGATTTATGAACCCTGAGAAAACCATGAGGACCTAATTTTTTATCCATATTACTTAGGGTCTCGGCAGTAAGTAGACGATTGGTTTTGAGGTGCAGTTGAACAAAATTTCCCTTGGATTCAATGTAATGAATGTCATCAAAAAATACCTTGTGCTTGACTCCATCAGCTTTGACAAAAAAAGAAGTGGCCTTTGATGCACTTGGTTTGGATTCATTAGCCAAAGTTTTGGCTGCTGGGCTTTTCATTTGCAACACTTTATTGACTGACTTTAAAAATCGGTCAAAACGGATGGGTTTTAACAAGTAATCTACTACTCCAAATTCGTAACTCTCCAAAGCAAATTCAGAATAGGCCGTGGTCAAAATGACCAATGGAGGCTTTTGTAATGTCTTGAGCATTTCCAAGCCACTCAGCTCCGGCATATTGATATCGAGAAAGAGAATGTCGATATGATTTTCGTGAAGAAAATTGATGGCATCAATGGCATTGTAACAATTGCCCAGCAATTGGAGGCTATTGATTTTTCCAATATAGTTTTCCAATACTTTGTGAGCGGGAGGCTCATCGTCAACAATTAAGCAGTTCAACATCATAACTGTAAGGTCAAATTTACGGTGAAGTATTGATCTCCATTTTCAATGCTTAGCTGATGATTGTTTTTATACACCAGCTCTAAACGTTTTTTTACATTATCCAGACCAATACCACCAGAGTGCCAACGCCCCTTTTTCTGGACAATTTTATTTTTACACCTAAAGGTAAACAGCTGGGATTCATCGATCTTGAAGTGCACTGCTATGTGCCCAGGTTCGATTCCGGTTCCATATTTGAAAGCGTTTTCGACGAAGGGCAACAAAAGCAAAGGTACAATTTCTGCCTGCCCCATCTCTCCACTTTTGATCAGACTCACCTCACATTCTCTGACTCTAATTTTCTCCAATTCGATGTAATTTTCCAAACTTTTAATCTCATCGACTAATGCTGCTTTGGTTTTCTTATTGCTTTCCAATTGGTACCGGAGCAGATCTGCCAGTTCGAGAATAATGTCATTGGCTTTCTCTTGGTTTTCCAGATTGGTAGAGTAAATATTATTCAGCGTATTGAATAAAAAATGAGGATTAATTTGTGATTTCAAGAGCTTTAACTCAGATTCTGTTTGCTGGGCTTCCAATCGATTGATCACGAACAATTGCTTTGCCCCGTGATAAGAAAGTTTGACTCCAAAAGCTACGACCAAAAAGACGGGCATGATCAATGCGTTGGCCACAAAGCCTTTGATGTCTCCAATCCGAATCGACATCACTTCCATATAGTCATCAAACCAAGCAATACAAACAATGAGGGCGATCAGGGAAATAAAAAAAGCAGTGTATTGCTTACGAGGAACCAATCTATTGTAGGCGAAGAAAGCCCCATAAATCAGAACCACCAACTCTATGAAAAAAAGATAAAAATTTCCGGAGCGCAACTCTTTGTTCAACGCTTCATCCGGATTATTGAATACGCTCACTATGGTCACCAATAGAGAAAAAGAAAAAAAGATGGCCCAAACAAATAGGTGACGCCAAAAGCGAGGATGCCGATAGAAATTATTCAAGGTGAGCTTACTTTCCATATGACAAAGGTCGCAAATGCACTTCGATAATTCAATTTTAAATGATCAACGTCGTTTATCCGCAATTATCATCTACTCGTCATGAGGGCTCCTCCGTAGATCAATTGAATTTTCAAAGCAGATGAACTGCGCTTAAATTTAGGCCAACAAAACAATTTTTCTAACATGGAATTACAAATCACAAACTTATCGAAAACATATGCCAACGGCGTCAAAGCACTAGACGCCATTGATCTAAGCATCCCCACCGGAATGTATGGCCTCTTGGGACCAAACGGCGCCGGAAAATCTACCTTAATGCGCACCATCGCCACCTTACAGGAAGCGGATTCTGGATCCATCCAATTGGGAACCATCGATGTTTTCACTCAAAAACATGAACTCCGAAAGGTATTGGGATACTTACCACAGGAATTTGGGGTCTACCCAAGAGTAAGCGCCTATGATTTACTGAACCACATGGCAGTATTAAAAGGAGTAAGTCAAAAAGTAGAACGCAAACAGTTGGTCGAAGCCCTATTGGAGAGAGTCAATTTGCAGGACCACAGAAAGAAGGCAGTCAGCGGCTTTTCCGGGGGTATGCGTCAGCGCTTTGGCATCGCTCAAGCCTTGATTGGTCAACCCAAATTGATCATTGTAGACGAACCTACCGCTGGTTTAGATCCCGGAGAACGCAATCGATTCTACAACTTATTATCAGAAATCGGAGAAAACGTCATCGTGATCCTATCTACCCATATCGTCGAAGATGTCCGCGAACTTTGCTCCAACATGGCCATCATCAATCAAGGGCAATTGCTTTACAGTGGTACCCCTTCCGCAGCGACTTCCGTACTCGAAGGTAAAGTTTGGGAAAAGGCCATGAGCAAGGAAGCCTTAGAACAGCTTCGAACAGAACATCAGGTGATCTCAACGAAATTGGTAAGTGGACAGCCCTTGGTTCACGTTTATGCGGAGGCCGCTCCCGATCGTGGATTTTCCGTTGTCCATCCCAATTTAGAAGATGTATTCTTCACCCAAATTCTACACCACCATAACTAAATCCATCTAGTACCTGCGATTAGCAATTAGAAAACAACCACCAATTATGTTTAAATCCATATTTTCTTTTGAGTTAAGCTATCGATTGCGCCAACCGATGGTCTACGTCTTTTTCCTTATCAACTTCTTTCTCGTTTTTAGTGCGACGGTGAGTGAAGAGGTCACCATTGGGGAGAGCAGTGGGGCTCAATACCTTAACGCCCCTTTTACCATCATGTCCCTGTCAGGTTTGATGACCATCCTCGGAATTTTTATGACTGCCGCTTTCATGACCACCGCTATTCTGAGAGACTTTACGCATCAATACGATGGGATTTTATTCTCCACTCCAATCAAAAAAAGTGGGTATCTGGGTGGGCGATTTTTAGGGGCTTTTCTGATGGCCTTGGTTCCGTTTTTGGGAGTATTTGCGGGAATTGCCCTGGGGAGTGTCACCCCTTGGGTGGATGAAGG
>JBCCSR010000786.1:0-3510 GCA_039199865.1 Bacteroidota bacterium | reverse complement strand
TTGCCACTGCTGACATTCAAAGTATAAGTAGTGTCAATGGATGTACCAATTCAGCAAGCATTGACTTGGTGGTCATTACCCCTGAGTGTGAGGAGCCCTTTGTTTTTTTTCCGACGGCCTTTAGTCCCGACAATGATGGGGTCAACGAGACACTCAAATTGTATGGTAGCCATATTGAGGAAGCGTACTGGGTCATTTACAATCGTTGGGGAGAGAAAGTATTTGAGGCTTTTACGCCTGATGCGGAGTGGGATGGCAATTTTAAAGGAAAAGCCCTGTCACCAGATGTCTTCGGCTTTTATGTACGTTTGCGCTGCATTGGAGGGGAAGAATATTCCAAAAAAGGCAATATAACACTGCTTCGTTAATAAAATTTGTCCTATTTTGCCGTCAACACGCTCTCAATCATTAGTTTTAATTTCTCAATTCTAAAAAAATGAACCGAATTCAATCCAATCATTGGCTACTCTGCCTTTCTATTCTATTCCTCTCTTCTTGTGGTGGTATTCAAAAACTGGCCGTTCCCAGTGGTGCCGATACGGTAGTTAATTTACCGGGTAAAAAAGTGAGATTGACCCAAGATCAATTGAACCAATGGAGTTATGTTGATTTGGCCAAAGATACCGTTCCAGGGATCAGCTTGATGCAAGCCTATGATTTTGTCAAAGACAAAACGGGGGAGACCGTCATTGTAGCCGTAGCAGATACGGGATTGGATGTGGATCACGAAGATTTAAAAAATCAGTTGTGGAGAAATGATAAAGAGATAGCGGGCAATGGGAAAGATGATGACAACAATGGATACATCGATGACTTACACGGTTGGAATTATCTTGGAGATACCTACAAGGAAAATTTAGAGATCACCCGCATGGTCAGAATGTACCAGGATAAGTTTGGCCGTAGAACCGCGGAGCAAATTCCAGCGGCACAAAAAGAAGAATTCAATAGGTTCAAGGCATTGGAGGCCGATGTAAGTGAGCAATTCAAAAATGCACGGTCCAAGCATTACTACGATTTAAGTTTTAATGCCAGAGGTGCTGATGCAGGTGCTGCCTATATTTTTGAGACCCCAGCATATGGAAATGGTGATGTCAACGTGAGCCAAACCGGCGAGAGTCATGGTAGCCACGTAGCCGGAATCATTGGTGCCCAAAGAGCTAATGGGAAGGGAATGGATGGCATTGCGGCCAATGTAAAGATCATGTCCTTGCGGATGGTTCCCGACGGTGATGAATACGATAAAGATGTGGCAATGGCCATCAGATACGCAGCGGATAATGGCGCCAAAGTAGTCAACACTAGTTTTGGCAAAGGGTATTCTCCCAAAAAAGATTGGGTGTATGAAGCCATCAAGTATGCGGCCGAAAAAGATGTATTGATCGTCAATGCGGCAGGCAATAGTGGTGCCAATATCGATGTTGAGAAAACCTTTCCCAACGATGCACCAGATCTTATCAATGAAGTTGCAGACAATGTGCTTACGGTAGGTGCGTTGAGCCCAACTTATAGTGAAAAAATGGTTGCTCGTTTTTCCAATTATGGCAAATTGAATGTGGATGTGTTTGCACCCGGTGTTCAGGTTTACTCTACAGTTCCCGATGGAGATTATGGTCGAAAAAGTGGAACTTCAATGGCGGCGCCGACTGCTGCTGGTGTAGCCGCTCTGGTCCGATCGTACTATCCACAGCTTTCAGCCTCGCAGGTCAAACGTATTTTGATGAACTCAGGTACTAAAGTTGATATGGAGGTCATCAAGCCAGGGACCAAGTCGGATAAAATTGCTTTTTCCGAACTTTCCGTTTCCGGAAGAATTCTCAACGCCCACAATGCGCTAATGATGGCAGACAAAATGGTCAACAAAAAATAATATTCCATTCAGATGCATTACCTGACTTCAAAAGATCGTCGTAATGCTGCTAGAATCCCTGTCATTGTAAGCCGCAGTGACAGGGATTTCAATTATGACTCTAATGATATCTAAATGATAAGCTAAGCATGCTTGAACTGATTCTGATCGCCGTGGTGGTTCGGACCTTTTCGGCAAAAGCCGCTGAGAAAGGACTGAGTCCAAAGTTATGGGGTTTTATTGGTGCTGCTAGCTATTATGGTCCCATACTGATGATGAGTTTTGTTTGCTTGCCTTTAATAATTAAAATGGGGATCATTGAGCTTAGGGATCAAGGAGATTTTTTCTTTTATTCGACCCTGCTCAATTTAGGTGTTGGGGTCTTTTCCTGTTTTATGGCCTACTGGGTTTTGCGCAATTTGACGCCCACTGTTGAGGATCATCCCGATCTGTTAGATGTTGATATGGATTAGACGGAAGAAAAAGAAATAAAAATATGCTAAGTACAATTAGAAAAGTGATGAAATCCCAATGACTCCATTTAATTTTGGATTTGTTGAAGCGGAAGTAGCGGTCTATCAACACGGAAATACAACGATCTACGATACCAATTTTAATCAGAAGTTTGAAATTCCGGTTTATTCAAATGGATTTAAGAATTTTATTATTAGGTTGCCAAATGGTGACTATGGTATTTTTGGTAAAGTCTACGAAGAAGAAGGGCGGGTAAGAGAAAAGCAATACAAAGTCTCCAAGAAGAGTTTACAGAAATACACACCAAAGCTATTTGTTGATCAGAGCAATCATCAGGTGATAGGAGGTTTTATGAAAGGAGGGATGATCGTGATCTACGACTCCGAATTAGTACCGATTAACGAAATTCAATTGGACAAATTTGAGGTAATGGTCCACTTAAATGTCAAAGAAAAAAGGGCATTTACTTTCAATAGGAAATTGGGTGCCGTGAGCGTTTATGCTTACCCTACTTTTGAAAAGGAGAAAGTGTTTAAAGTCAACAAACTGAACAACCAGTTTGAGTTTTCACTAGAGGGGGAATACCTTTTGTCACCATGGATTTTGCATTTGGATATGAGCTAGATAGAGGGTTTAGAGACGATATGCTTGTTGTGACGCTTAATCCAAAATTGGAGGTGACCACTATTCGTACCGAAGGATAAGCCACATTGATAATTTATTTACAAACAGAAAGATTTCACATCAATGAAAATGAAAACATGGTTCCCGTTATTGCTGGTAGTGATTGCTGCTTGTACTACTCCAGAAAAGGAAAACAATAGCGCAAACAACAAAGAGCGCAACGAAACTAAAAAAGTACTTTTTATTTGTACGAGTGTTGATGAAGTAAATGGTCAGGCAAACGGAACGTTTTTATCCGAAATTGCAGTTCCATTCATCTTATTTGAAGCGCAAGAACTAGAAATCGACCTCGTGTCTCCCAAAGGAGGAGAAATACCCATTTACTACAAATTTGATACGACCGAAACCCTAAATCGAGCCTTACAATCTGAATATTACCAGAAAAAGATCCGTCATTCCTTGAAGCCCAATCAAATTAATCCACAAGACTATCACGTCGTTGTTCTTCCCGGAGGGTATGGTCAGTTTTGGGACATTCATGAAAACCAAGCCATCAATACAAT
>JBCCSR010000785.1:0-3512 GCA_039199865.1 Bacteroidota bacterium | reverse complement strand
GGCCAATTCGATCTGAACCTGGAATCTCTTTTTCTTTCAAAAGGCGAATGGCCGCAATCACCTCGGCGGCACTGCTCTCTACCAATTGATGAGGATCAAAAGTACCCCCACTTTTTCCACAACCCATCTTATCCCACATGTAGGTGGCATACCCCGCCCGAAGAATGGCGCCTCTAACATCTGCATGCCAATTTTGCTCAAGGGCATTGGTTCGTCCCGAGCCGTGGACAATTAGAACAATTCCTTTAACTGTACCCTGCTCAGGGACATTGAGTACCCCGCTTAGCGTCGTTCCTACAAATTGGAAATCTAAGTTTCGTTGGGTAATTTGGCCTTCGGAAACAGTTCCGATGAGATTCCATAGGAGGAGAAAAATGATTTTCTTCATGACATGATTTTTTACTATAGTAAAAGACAGCATTCAAGGAAGAAGGTTGGACAATCACGTTTTTATTCGCTCCAATCGTTTAATTTTGGTTTTGAAGCCAAGTTCAAATCTCGGCCAATTGGGTTTGTGAATGATCACTATTTGGGTCATTGTTGGCATTCATCTCCGCAAAGAGAATGGCTTTTTCTGAGGTTTGCTTGGCTCCTCCCCAATGTTGGTGCTCATCCGATCCATCATGCTGATGACCAAAAGAAAATGGGCACCTGAGTCCATCACGTACAAAACCGGATATCTGATCTCTTCCCTATTCAAAAGCAGCCAGTACCATTCGAACCATCTCTCCCATCTTCGAAGGTTCCAACCAGCGGGTCACGATCACCAAATCGTGTTCCTCGTCGACCACGATAAAGTTGCCCCCAAAACCTGCAGCATAGTAAACGGATTCAGCAACGCCTTCCCAATGTCGTTGGCCCTTTTTATTCAACCACCACATGTAGCCATAGTTGACATTGGCCTTCGAAGAGGTGGTGGCTTGGCTAATCCAATTCGGATCAAATAGTTGTTGGCCATTCCAGTTGCCTTTGTTGAGAAAAAGCAAGCCAAAACGAGCGTGATCTTCGGTATTGATAAACAAACCTCCACCAGAATGTCCACCACCACTGACCGATTGCATCCTAAGGCCATCCACGTCGACCCAAGAATTGTCGTAACCGTACCAACGCCAGGTAGGAGAAGCACCAATGGGGTCCATTATTTTTTCCTTCAGCACTTTCGGCAATGGCTTTCGCCAAACTTGCAATAGAGAATAAGCCAGCAAATTGACGCGGACATCATTGTATTCCATGACGGTCCCTGGTTCACGCAGCTGGCGAAATTGCCAATCGTCCAAATTTCCTTCTCGTGGAGGACGATCGGCCCAGTCATGTCCTCCCCACAAAGTACCATTCCAATCGGAGGATTGGTTCAGCAAGTGCTCCCAACTAATTTTGGCATTATGGCCCCCCGCAAACTTCCCGTCCCAAACGTAATCTCCGACTTTGTCCTCTACCTTGCCAATAAGTTTTGCGTCAAGCGCCAAAGCAGCAATGGTCGATAGATAACTTTTGGTGACACTGAAAGTCATGTCTACTCGCTTGGTATCCCCCCACTGCGCAATGACATAACCATTTTTTAAAATCATCCCCGCCGGTCCACCTCGTTTTTTGGTTGGCCCCAACAATTTGTGAAAAGGCTCTCGTTCAAAACCCTTGAGGATGGCCTGACGCAAATCCTTCGCTCCGCTGTATTCATTGGCCAAAGCAAAATCGACAGCAATTTGTAATTTGTTTTGGTCGATTTGAAAATGAGCAGCCGATTGTGTCGCCCATTCTGCTCCCCTTTCGGGAAAATAATGCTGAGGTTGAGCAATTGCACGTGGGCCTACAAGGAAAAGAGCAATGAACAAGAGCATCAACTGCCCCATGGGAATTTTCATTCGTAAGATCATGATATTGTTTTTTAAAGACGTCAATTGAACTGCTTGAAGACTAGCCTCCGAGCAACCAGGGCAATAATTGCTCCGCTGACCAAAAGCCCAAGAAGGTGCCCAAGGCCGTTCCCAAAGAACCCAGCAAAATGGCGGGTAAGACCAAGTCGGTTCTTCCCAAACTTCTCGCCAAAGCCAAAGCAGTCGTCCCTCCACCAACATTGGCTTGAGAAACTACTGCCGTCATGGCCAAATCCACGCGCAGCAAACGAGCAATGGCGAAAGTAATCAAAGCGTGAACGAAGACCACTATAAAGGTAAAACCCAGTAAGACAAAACCCAAATTTCCCAAGTTCCGCAAAGCACTGAAGTCACAAAAGGCACCAATGACCGCTAAGAACAGGTAAATGGAAAACATGCCCAAGGTCTGCGCGCCGTTGATGCGACGGGCCAAGGGCAACTGCGCCAACAACAAAGCTACAATCGTCAAAATAAGGATCATCGGAACGGCATAACCCAAGTCCGAGAAATAGCCCGCCAATCCCTTTGCCAACAACAAAGCACCCACCCCCAAAGCCAAAACAATGGCCAAATCGAGTGGATGAATGGCCTCCGTATCTTCTTCAATCCCCAAAGACGGTCCAGTCGCTTCGGGAACAATGGCATCGGTTTTTACGTGTTTCCAAAAGGGAGCCAACAAAGCGGGCAAAGCGATGCACATCACCATCCAGATGGCGGTCACCACATTGTCAACAGCGACCGCTCCCGTGTAGAGTAGCCCCTCCTGAACGATGTTGTAATGCAAAGCCAATGCATTGAAATTGATGCTGCCGCCAGTGTAGGTTCCCACAAACATGCCTCCAAGTGCATCATACTGTTCCCCAATATTGACTGGACCATTTACCACAAACATCGCCACAACTACTCCGACAACCGTCCCCAAGGCGCTAAGAACAAAAAGCGTCAACATCTTTGGTCCTGTTTGCAGAATGTCTTTCAGATTGACGGCAAGCAACAACCAGAAAATAGACAAGGGGGCCACATAGGAAAAGATGCCATTGTAGAGCAAAACGGGAGCCTCCTTGGAAGAACCCGTTGGCAAAAATCCCAGATTGGCTACAATCGCGGTGAGTAGGATGACGACCAGAGCCGTCCCAAAATGTCGAAAAAAAGAGTGCCGGACAAGCCATTCTGATAAAATAATCATCAGACAAAGCAGGCTTAAAATATAGAGTGGATTGTAAGTCATTTCGCCTTGGTTTTGTACGTTTTGATTCGCCTAAAAATGAGTTTGGAATACCATGCACCAATAGGCAAAACACTTTGTTAGAAATCAACCTTCCAAGAGCTAAAATAGCTAGAATGTAGAGGATAACAAAATAGAATGCGGACTCCTCCCCTAGATCATACACTGCACTGTCCATTTTCTTAACGCTCCTTTTTTCCGTACCTTCCCATTCGACCTCAAATTAGACTAAACCACCAAATGATGCACATCCAACAAATTTGCTTTCGCGAAGTCAAGATCGCATGAAAGTTTCGCTTTTCACAATCCAACAATCCATCGAGTAAGACCTCTTCCACCGTATTGTTATCGCTGACCAATGATACGGGAATGAGTGGTTTTGGGGAATCATGTCCGAGAACTTACGTTACGGG
>JBCCSR010000784.1:0-3513 GCA_039199865.1 Bacteroidota bacterium | reverse complement strand
TCCACTTTCTTTCGGACCTCCAAGGGAATGGCCACCATATTTCGGGTCAACATATCATTTTGCCCTTTTTCCTGGGCATAGTCCGTTTCGGTTTGATGTTTTTTACCATCACTATTGAATATTGTTACCTTAATAGGATTGGTGTGTGCCAAATTGGGTTCGTATTCATACGTGGTAGTGGTTGTGACGCCGTCTAAAAAGGAGGAGCTTGAGCTGAGGCGTTTTAGGTAGGAAAAATGTTTGTACTTTTTCCAGACGACCGTGTTGTTTGATCCTACGCTGACCAAAAAAGAGGTCTTCAATCCATAGATAGTAGATCGAAGCAAATATTCATAATTATTGATGGTTTCGCTTTTTTTGACGCCTTGGTAGTCATAGGCGATCGTTTTTTCCAGATTTCCTCGCATGATTTCTTTACTGCTGGGAGAGGCATAGGGAAATTCATAAGTCCCCTCATCGGGCGTAAAGGAAAAATGGTATTCTGTTTGGCCCGTTTCTGCTTCGCTACCGCGGATGGTAGTGACCAAAGTATAGCCCACATGACTGCCTTGGGTGAGTCCCAGGGGAACAGTGGTAGAACTAGACCGGGCATAATAACTAGTCAACGTTCCATTGCCATCTGGATTGCCACGATAGATATAATTGTAGTCGGGTTGATTGAGCAATTTTCCAGAGGAAATATCGGTACATTCTTCTCCTCCTTCCGTGTATTTAAAATGAGTGATCACATCGGGATCTATCTTTGAGACATCCCTCATAGATTGTATTCTCAATCCTCCAATCATTTCATTACAGTTGAATTGATCCGGATCATCTTCCGCCCATTCCAGTGCAATTGTTGCCAAACCTTCGTTGGGACTATTATGCCAAGCCTCTAACTTCAGTTGACCAACATAACTACCCAAGTTGACATTATGCGTAAACGCCCCCTCTTCAATTCTTTCGAAAACGATCTCATTACTCGGGATCTTGGTTAATTTGACATAGGCGACACAATTCAAATTGCTGGCACAATCCTTTACAATACTTCCATAAACTCTTGGGATGACAAGGTGGGTTTGCAATTGGGAATTATAATCAAAAGTAAGGCTATGATATCCGGGCGTTACAGAGGCGAGCTGGGTATTGGCCACTTCCAATCTGGGGGTGGAAACATTTTGGATGCGTTGATAATCATGGGGTTCAAATTCAAAAAAAGTACTTCCGCCCGTGGGATAGTTGATGGCGGTCAACATTCCCGCTTTCATTTTCGTGGTATGGGGTTCTCGATCAGCTCCGGAGAGGTTGACATAATTCCACAAATGATGCGAAGCATCCGAACCATCCGTATAACCACAGCTTTGATAGTTGAGCGTAGATTGGTTGGCATAAATGAAAGGATAAGTTTGTGGAACCAAATGAGGGTTTCCATCCGCTCCATTGTAATAGCCCCAATGATCCTGTGCTTTGGACAGGCGATGAGGAATGGCTTGAGTATCATAATCAAAAGTGAAAGGGGGTAGACTTGTTCCTGCTCCACCGATTTGTTGCACCGCATCCAATCGGAGTTTCCCACAGCCTCCACCAACTTGCGTATAATTGCTCTGGGTAAAGACCCATTTTTGCAGTAAGTTTCCATTGGTATAAAGGCTTGCCTGTTTTAAGGGATAATCTCCCGACAAATCGCATCTTGGACTATTCGTATCGATTTCAAATTCTACGTAACCATATTTCCCAATGATCTTTCTGACCCGAGTAGAGACAGAGCTACGAATTTTAGTCGTACAATTTTTGGTGGGCAGATTTGTCCCCGTTGTGGTCAAGCGATGATAAATCGTCGTGGATACTTGAGACTCATATTCATCCAAGACATAATTTTCATAGATCAAATTGATTTCATCAATGGCATTGGCGTCCACGATTTTTTTGAGATACCAGCCTGTTTGCTGAAACTGAATGAGGTGATCCAAATCTCCACATTCCGCATTGCTTTCACTAATCGTTACCTCATAAGCACGATTGCCTTGCAAATCATTCGTCCCAAAGTGATACTGCGTGCCATTGGGTGTGGTAATTTTAAAATAGTAGTCCTCAAAATGCTCCAGATAATAGCCCAAATCAAAAAGGTTGGTCTCGATGATCAAATCTTGATGATCCATCAAATGGATATTCCCTTGCTGATCGAAGACAAATTTCCCAGAGAAGCCCGCAAAGTTGAAAGTAAATAAATCCGGCTCCAAGTCGAGTTTTCCGGCAGCGGCATTTTGTAGATCCGAATGATGGGGCGAATGATTGGTATTGGGTAAACCATTCAAACAAAAGGGAATGTAATCAGAAAAACCATTGGAAACCAAACCCGCCAAAGCAGTAGGCGTCAACGATTGTGGAATACCAGTGACATAACCTTGTGGATGTTCATCGGGTAGTCCCTTTACGGTTCGGGTGACTACACCTCCAGCATTCAAGGCCCAACCAAAACCGACATAGCTACTTTGTTCCTCGACTTTAAGGCCACTTGCATGATAACTAATAGAGACAGGGACGCTGAGTTGAGTACTACTCAAACCAAAGAGGGGGACGGAGATGTTAGGCGTTCCGGTATAATAACTCACCGGAATATCGCCATATTTTCCCAGAGCCGCCGTGTTGGGTTGAGGGGGAACGACATTGGATACGGGATTGAAAGAAGTATTGCCAACAGCGGGTTGTGCCAAAGCATTAATCGGCATCAATTGTCCCAGAAGCAACAAACAAGAAAGGAGCAATAATCGACAAAGACCACTTTCCTCTTGAAGGAAAGATAAGGATTGCAGCATAATTCAAACGTTTTATAGAGGTACTAATTCGCCAGTCTTGCGATCCTATCGATCACAAAGACAAATAAAATGATGATTTCGATTTATTATCCTCAAATTTTTCGAACGGGCAGTTCAGGACAAACCGCTTAAGCGATCAAAACACAAATTTTGATCCAACAATGGTTACTTACTAAGCATGTGGTGAGGTCGTTTTAATTTTCTTGACACCATTCTCAACGGTCGATGTCAAATAAATGTTTCGTGGAATTCTGAATTTAATCGGTATGGATAAAAATTGATTAAAGTTGTATCGCATAAATGATTGGGTAAATGGGTATCATTAGATAAAATCGTTCTCAATTCAACCAATACCTTCAACTTCTTTTACAGTTCATATTTCATTAATAGAAAGTTACCTTTATCAAAGTAAGACCTGTAAAAAAGCCACGCCGGTCAAGCCGGCATGACTTGGACATGCACACTCAGTATTTTTTATTGGTTATGCCGATGTGTGTTTTGAAGTGGCCGTCAAGAAAAACGATCTCCCCGAGGCATTGACGGCCGACCTTTAACACGCTCATTCACTCTCACAATCTTTTGGTTTGTACATATAGATATAAATACTGTGTTATTTTTTTGTATCTTACCAATAATAACAGTCGTTTCAATTAGCCATTGAACAGGTCTGCAAATGGCTAAATGGAATGGCTGTAAAAGCCTACCTCCATCAAATCAG
>JBCCSR010000783.1:0-3518 GCA_039199865.1 Bacteroidota bacterium | reverse complement strand
GTATTTATTTGTTCAAAAGCAATTTTTCTATGAAGTCTCTCCTCCTTTTTTTGATCTTCTCGCTACTTCTATTTTGTAAACCACTAATCAGTCAAACCCCAAGTATTACAGGGCAAGTTATTGACCAGACCAACAAAAAACCCATTTCGGGGGTAGCGATCCTTATTAATCCATCTGAAAACAACGGCGTTACAAGCGACAAAGAGGGCACATTCCAATTGATCGTCAATCAGTTGCCCATAGAGTTATCTCTTTCCCACATTGGCTATGAATCCAAGACGATTCTCCTCCAGTCTGTCCCAGACTCAAACATTGTAATCGATCTAAAGCCAAAGGTTCATGTGATTAAAGAAGCCTTGGTTAGCTCAAAACAAAATTTAAAAACTTTATCCGAGCCAGAACAATATTCCGTTTTGGATTTTGAGATGGACCAAGAAAACATTCTCCTTCTTCAGTATCACGGAAGTTTCAAACGCCGGAGAATCGCGCTCATCAATTTGGAAGGAGCAATACAGGACTTGGTGATTTTAGACAAAATCAAAAATGCAACAAGTCTCTATCGAAGCTGCAACAATTTGATCTATTTGCTTAATGCAGCAAAAGCATTTCCCATCCTTATTGAAAACAATCGCATCCAATTTTTAGCATCACTCCCTATTGACAATTTTAATCGTTTTGTTCGCTCCTGTAAATTCAAAGAGCAGAATAGTCTTTACTACTTAATCAAAGAATTTAACGGACTGAAGCAATCCATTAAAAAGTATGAGCTGGCAACGTCTGAAGTCAAGACAATCAAAGTACTTTTACACGAACAAATCCAAAGTTATTTTTCCGAAAGGGTACTAAAATATACCCAAGTAGATACGGATCAAATCCAAAACAACGATCGCGATCTCAACCAAGTCTTAAGAAGAATACAAGGAGATATAGAGTTTTATACTGACATCTTTTACCGACCCAGTAAGCCCATTTGTATTTTTGCCCACAACAAACGCTTGGTTGTATTCAACCATCCTGACGATAAAATCGAGATCTTTAAAAATGATACCTTCGAAAAATCAATAGGTATTGAGTACTCGAAAAGTAAAAAGTGGCTAAAAAAAATCATTCAGGACCAAAAAACCATGGAACTTTACGGCTTATTTAAAAACAAATACGGCACAGCAATTAAATTGTTAGATATTGATACGGGCAACCTGGAAGCCATTGAAAACATTGACGCTTATCTTCCCTACCTCAAGAAAGTAAGGGTCTTTGATGGCCAACTTTATTACCTCAAAGAAAATCCACGAGAAGGCAATAGAGTAGATTTATTAAAACAAAATATTGGCTAACCCCCCATGAAATGCCATCATCAAAAAATAAAATTATGAGAACGTTTAAACTAATCCTTTTACTTCTGGCCTACGCCAAATGGAGTATTGCCCAGTGTGAGATTCAAGCCAAACGCGTGACGGTTTTCAAAGATGCCACGGTATTCATAGAAAGAGCAGGCAACTGTGATATCACCAATCAACAACTGTTGGTTGACCTTCCTTACCAAAATAGTCAGCCCAATAAATCCATTTCCTATAACAATAGAAAGACCTATGTTAGTAACCATATCATTTTAGGTACTTTAGATATTCAAAGTCCCAACAACCCATTGGTCTCTTCGAGAAAGGTAAAGGTAAAAAAGGAAGAAGCCATTCGCTCCCTACAAAAGCTATTTGACCTCAATGTGGGCAAAAGGATAAAAATCACTTTCAAGGATTCTGGAAAAACTTCGGAAGGAATCATTTTCGCACTCGAAAAAGCCAGTAATCCGAGATTAAATCATCTATCCAATAGCACCTCACTGGTACTCAAGAAGGAACAAAAGTGGTCGGTGGTCGATTTAAGTGACATCCAGGATTTCGAATTCTTGGAAGAACCGGAACAACAGACCACAAGCGAAACGTCCAAGTTGCACTTAAGTTTTGCCAAGAATCAATTGGATCAGGAGTTAAAGATTTCTTACCTGCAAAAAGGGATTACCTGGACGCCCAACTATTTCATCAACATCAAAAATGACGAACAGCTCGAACTCGTTTTAAAGGCCAATGTGGTCAATGATATTATTGAATTGTCCGAGGTAGATTTAAACTTAGCGGTAGGGGTTCCCGTTTTTAAATATGCCCCAATCGGTGATCCCTTGTTTTCGAACCAACGAATCATCGAATTGATAGCCAGTCTGAACAACCTTGGAGAGCATCCCAAATCACCAATGACCAATGTCATTACCAGTCAGCGCTCGTCAAGCTACGTGGAAAGTTATGGAAACAATGCCACTCCCCAGATAGAGGGACAAATGAAAGATGATATTTTTCTTTATCAACTCAAAGGAGTCAGTCTCAACAAATTTGAAAGGGTCAGCCTTGATCTTTTGACCATCGAAACCAGCTATAAGGACCTCTACCTTGCCCGTTTGGCCTCCAATGAGGGAGTAGCCTCAAATAACAGACGAAATCAGGATACAGACCACATCCATGTGTGGCATGGCCTGCAATTTAAAAACAATGGAACAGCACCATTAACGACGGGTACCGTTTTTTTCAAAAGAGCAATTGGGAAGAAAAAAATGTTGCCCATCAGTCAAGGCCAATTGGATTTCACCCCTTCTGGCCAATCCTGTACTGTAAAAATGAGTGTCGCTCCCAATATTACCATTCTTCATTCAGAGCTCGAAAAATCCAGAAAAGAAAACCCTGACGGATATGGACATTTTGTGAATGTGGAAGCAAGCATCGAAGTCAACAACGTTAAAGATGAAGCCATTAAAATGATGGTGACCAGATCGGTAAAAGGAACAAAGTTAGTCGCCTCTACCGAAAACTGGGAAACGATTCAATCCACGAGATCTTTGTACGACTTTAATCAAAACAATTTGGTAAGATGGATGTTTGAGGTTCCTGCTCGTGAGAAAAAAGTCGTCACCTATCAGTATCAAGTCTACGTAAGGTAAGAGGAAAATGCTCATTCTGGCGTGGATACCAATCAAGCTGGACTCATCGAAAAGACTACCTTGGGCGATCAGCTTGTTTTCCTATTTCTTGACTTTTGTAAAAATTGCCGCTATTTTCAAATTTGATATGCATCACGAAATAGTTTTGCTACATGAATATCAAAACATTGACATTGTACAGCCCTCAATTGGACAAACAAGCCCATTTTTATTCCCAAGTATTGGGATTGGAAATCATTGAAAAGAACAAGACGTCGGTCGCCTTTCAAGTGGGCAATTCGATACTACGATTCAACTATCGAGCGAACTTTAGCCCCTATCATTTTGCCATAAATATTCCTGCCAATCAAGAACACGAGGCTTTAGGATGGCTAAAACAACGCGTTACCATCCTCACCTATGAACAAGCAGAAATTCAGTACTTCAATTTTTGGGATGCTTATGCCATTTATTTTTATGATGAGGATAAAAATATTGTAGAGCTGATTGCCCGTAGAGGGATACAAAACAATGCCAACCAATCCTTTGATCCAAG
>JBCCSR010000782.1:0-3522 GCA_039199865.1 Bacteroidota bacterium | reverse complement strand
ATTGTCTTCCTGCTGTTGGTTGGGAGTAAAGTGCAATTCGATGTGAGCGCCTGAGTATTGTGCGAGAATCGCCATTTGGCCCGCTGAGTCATCTTGTTCTCTGGTATAGAATTCATACTTTGCAGTATCAAATTCGCCACCGTTGGTTGTCACGGCTCTTTGTAGGATTGCTCCATTGGGTGCTTGTGGGGTAGCTGTCTTTTTTTGCAACAGCGAACGATCAGCCATTGCCTGAATAGCGGATAAATGCTTTAGTCGAGGACTTTGATTCGCAAGACTTTCTAGTTGATTTTGCCGAGTGGCTCCTTCTTGTTGTTGAACGGTAATGGCATTCGTTTTTAACTGGGTGGGAAGCGCCTCTGACGAATGATTATTTTTGGACTGAGCTTGCTTTGATTGCTTAAACTGAGGTGGATACTTCATGACCAGGGAATTGCTTTTGGGATGAATTGTTAACACTTTGAGGAGATTAAAGTCGATTGTTGAAACAACAAAAAGCAAGCCAAAGACCATCCCTGAGTTTAATGAACCAACATGGAGTAAAAGGGAGCAAAAGTGATGCTTACCGATCGCTACTTTTGGGGAAACAGACTAGTATTTATTGGAGGTCTATATCATTGGCAATTGCATTGAACAAGAACGTTTGATGTATCTAGCGGTTGATCTCATTTACTGTCTCCGAATACGGCGGAGTACCTAGTATTTGAAAAACACCCGTAGCTAAACGCCACGGGTGTTGCAATGGTTTTTTGATCGATAAAACCTTTGTCTACATGTTACTTTATTGAATCATCAGTCGTTTACTGACCACTCGGTTGTCTGTTCTGATTTGGACGAGATACAATCCTTTGCTACGATCAGAGAAATCAATTTGTTGTTGGCCAGATGGGTTGGCTTTTTGTTGATAAATGACTTGTCCGGTGATGCTGAGGACCACGATCTGAGCCGCTTCAAAGTCTTCCGTTTTCCACTCTAGCGTAAAGTGGCCATCGCTAGGATTGGGATACAATTGCATTTCATTGTTGAGCGCTTCTACCGCTTCCGTAGAAGTACTCGTGATGGGCGTGATGGAGATGTCAAAATTACCATTGGCTCCGTCGAAACCATCGACCATGACAAAATAAGTTTGTCCTTCGATCAAACCGTGCGCTTCCAAATAACTATCAAAATCGGTAGCGCAGGATATTGGTCCATCGTCATTGGCGCCGATCAAAGTATAAGTAGAAAAGTCGCCACAATCATTGGCTTCGTAAAGGGCCAACTGAGTATCAAAATCCGCCATACCGCAAGTACTGATGGCTACGGCATTGCTCTCCGGCGCATCAAAGCTAAACCAGACCGAAGTTTGTACTTGAATGGTATTGCCTCCGTTTACTTCTTCTGCACACCAGCTGTTTACACAACTTGTAGCCCCGGGAGCAATGGCTTCTTCTCCGTCACTCGCAGTCCCATTGGTATTGTTAAAGCCAGCTTGCACACTTCCATTGGCGGGGAGCGCAATCGCATTACAGCTCAAGTCATTCACGGGAAAGGGGGACGACTCAATGGTAATGGTAAAATCTTCATCCCCAGCGAAGCTGCTGACTTGTCCATTGCTTTCGGAGATGGCATTTCCATCGGGGTATCGGTTTTCGGTAGTCCCCCAAATATTACTGGTTCCAGTGGCATTGAGCGGTAGAATGGTGTAGGTATAGTTTTGATCGGCCTCAACAAGAAAAGGAGTCGTCAAGTCGATAAATACATCCCCAGCAGCATTAGCGGTGAAATCTTGGGTGTACTCCGGATTCAAGGTGTTGTTTCCAGCGGAGAGTTGGAGCCTAAGTTGGGTCGCATTGAGGGCGTCGATGAAGACTCTGATTTGGGTAATGACTCCAGAATTACAGGCCTTGAATCGCTGTCCTGCTGCAATATCATTGTTGATATTGATAAAGGCATTTCGTTGGGGCTGGTTGAGCACGCAGAGTGCATCTTCAATGGTAATGGTAAAATCTTCATCCCCAGCGAAGCTGCTGACTTGTCCATTACTTTCGGAGATAGCATTTCCGTCGGGGTATTGGTTTTCGGAGGTGCCCCAAATGTTACTGGTGCCAGTAGCATTGAGGGGTAGAATGGTGTAGGCGTAGTTTTGTTCGGCCTCAACTGGGAAAGGAGTCGTTAGATCGATGAACACATCTCCTGCGGCACTAGCACTAAAGTCTTGGGTGTACTCCGGATTTAAAGTATTGTTTCCAGAGGAAAGTTGAAGTCTAAGCTCGGTGGCATTGAGGGCGTCGATGAAGACTCTGATTTGCGTAATGACGCCAGAGTTGCAAGCCTTAAATCGCTGTCCTGCTGCGATGTCATTATTGATGTTGATAAAAGCATTTCGATCGGCTTGGTCAATGGTACAGACTTGCGCGATGGTAGAGGACAAAAGGCTCAGAAAGATTAAAAAAGTAAATGTTGTTTTCATTTGGAGAAATTTATAGCGATTAATAAATTGAGCTGATGAATAGGTTTACAGACTTCGATGCAGCACTTTGATGGTCGAAGGCTTGAACCGTTTTTTCCAGCTAGACATTTTCCATCTCTTTTTTATGCTGCCACCGAGCAAAGCGAAAATGTTGGCCAGATTGATTGGAGCATAAGTGATCAAACCGTGTCCATCCGCGTAAGCTGGATTGGCCTTGGCATAAAAGGCAATGTCTCGGTCCTGCAAAAGACGTTCGTAGATGCTTCTTTTTTTGTCTTTGACGAAATTTTGGCTTTTACTGACCGTCCCCGTTTTGGGATGATAGCTTTCGCCATAATAATGCTTGCCCAAATGATCGACCATTTCTTTGGCATATTCGGGACTAGAACCACGGAAGTTGGGATAATACTCGGCTAGGCTTTTGGCAGAAATCAAATAGGCTTTGTAAGTCAGAGAATCATACCAAAACCAAGCATCTTGGAAAAGCAATTCTTTCCAGTGTTTCAAAACCAGTTTCAGCGCAGTCAGTGGCAATAACGTTGCGCCCTTATATCCCCAGGGCAAAATGGTTTGACCGTAATAAATCAGGAAGCGCTTGCGCCCGCCTAGTAGGAGAGCGTTGATGCGTAGCCCCGTAAATCCACCAATTTTACCATTGCGCTGATAGAGTGCGAAGTGCGTATTGCGATTGATACGAGCCATAAAACTTTCCTTCGAGTAATGGTAGTAATGCTTGTAAATGAGCCACATGTTTTCTTTCTGAGCCGGACTCAAGGCTTCCTGTTGGACGATTTTGACAGTTGTTTTCATTGGAGCTGGGTTAAAAAAATAGAATGAAAGTCGTTCAATAAAAAAATGGGGTTTCGATTGATCCAGCAGCAATAGTACTTCCGGATCATAGGTGTAATTTTTTAGCAAAAGCCTCGGATACTATGAGAATCGACCAATTATCTTACAGTGACTTTGGTTTTTTGGCTGGTCATAGATGGACCAGTTGTAGCATAGACGCTACAAGGATTTTTTTGAGCAGACTTGTTTTAATGTTTATTTGATTACTGCTTTTTTAAACT
>JBCCSR010000781.1:0-3524 GCA_039199865.1 Bacteroidota bacterium | reverse complement strand
TTTTAAATATTTTTTTTGATAAAGTATTTTTATTGCTTTAAAGCGTATAGGTTTTTTTACCTATTCGCTTGATTTTAAAGTACATAGCTCTTAAAATAATCAGAAAATGATTGAAAAGATTTGGAAAAAAGCCAAAGTGTTTTTTCAAGACGGCATAACGATCTTGTAAAGATTGTTGGTGTCGTTTTTTCGATAATCCTCCCGTCAAATAGGTGGCTAGGATTAAGCCACTTGGAGTTGTACATTGACTTTTTTTCAAAATGTTGATCACCCAATCAATATCAGCTGTGAGATTATTTGGGGCATAGTTTATCCATAGGCGACGGCGGGGGAGAAAGGCTTGATGAGAGACCACCATTCCCCTTGCCATGCTTTTCCAGGAGAGTTGCGCGGGCAACTGGTGAGGCGTGATTTCACTTCGAGTCCCCATTGGCGCTCTTTGCTCGTCGACCAGCATCACTTCCCCATAGAGAACGTCCGTCTTTGGGGTATAGGCTTCGACCAGTTTTTCAACCGTATCGGGAGCATAAATATGGTCCCCACAATTCATAAACCAAATAAAGTCACCGGTTGCGAGCTGTATTCCTTTGTTCATGGCATCGTAAAGGCCTTCGTCTTTCTCACTGATCCATCGGGTAATTCTGTGCTCATTTTCTTTGATTAGGGCGAGTGTCCCATCAGTGGAAGCACCATCCACAACAATGTACTCAATGTGAGGGTAGCTTTGGTTAAAAACACTTTGGAACGTACCTTCCAATAGGTCTTCACCGTTGAATACAACAGTCACGATAGAGATGGTGATTGATGAATTTTCCATATTTTTTAGGCTAAGGCAAAGGTACTTTTTTCTGTTTTAAGTCTTGCGAAAAAAGCGGCTTCCCTTTTGGCATTTTGCAAAATGATTGGCAAGCAAGATATTCTGTTCCAATCATTTAATGAAATTGGGAACTTATTTTTTTTGTGAACCCAAATATCTGAAAAAATAAATATCTTTGGCGACTGCAAAAACTGCTGTTGATCAGCATATCCTTAAACACAATCCACGTCGATGAATCAATTGGATTTCAAGCAACTCGTTCCTCATGTAGCTGCCTACTTCATTATGATGGCGCTCTCTTTCTTGTTTTTTCTTCCTTACTTTCAAGGTAAAGTCCTCACGCAGTCGGATAATGTTCGGGCCAGAGGGATGCAAGCCGAGATTACGAAGTACCGAGCAAGTGAAGGGGAAATTCCATTGTGGACCAATTCTATGTTTGGCGGCATGCCCAGTTATCAAATCCAAATGCCCAGTGGAGGCAATCAAATTCGGCACCCTTACTCTCTGATCTTTTTCAAGCAAAGTTTAACGAAACCTCAGTTTGTGGTATTGGCGGCCATGTTTTGCTTTTATTTGCTGATGATCACCCTAAAGGTCGATTGGCGAGTGGCTTTGATCGGTTCGATCGCCTTTGGTTTGTCGAATTACAATATTGATTTGGCAGAGGCAGGTCATTCCACTAAGATGGGGGCAATGGCTTTGGCACCGGGGGTTATTGCGGGGGCACTGATGGCTTATCGTGGAAAATATCTTTTTGGTGGGGTATTGTTTGCCTTGTTTTTGGCCATGCAGATATTGGCCAATCACTTGCAAATTACCTTTTATCTGGGTCTGATGTTGATTATTTTGGGACTAGTCGAATTTGTAGCTGCGATACGTGAACAAAAGTTACCTCATTTCTTCAAAGCCAGTACGGTCTTGGCAATTGCGGCCTTGCTTGGTATCATGAGTAATACTTCCAGGATTTGGGCTACCCAGGAGTACAGTAAGGAAACGATCCGAGGAGTTTCGGAATTGTCCGCAAAAGAGGGGAAAGAAGGTTTGGAAAAGGATTACATTTTTGCCTGGAGTTACGGAAAATTGGAATCGATGTCTTTCCTCGTTCCAACCTTCATGGGAGGAGGAGCGTCTCAGCACTTTCGTGGAACGCAAACCCATGATCAAATCTATCGTCGAATGCTCAACTCTTTTACCCAGCAGGGGATGCCTCGCGATGAAGCGATACAATCTGCGGAGCAGCAAGTCGCAGCATTAATGTACTGGGGAGACCAACCTTTTGTCGGAGTGGCCATCTATTTCGGTGCGGCATTACTGTTTCTATTCGTTTTAGGGGGCTTTTTGGTCAAAGGTAAAGTCAAATATTGGCTTCTACTGGCTGCATTATTTACCTTGACTTTAGCCTGGGGAAAGAACTTTTTTCTCAATGGGCTATTGGTCGAATATGCACCTATGTTCAATAAATTTAGAGCGGTTTCTATGGCCTTAGGGCTTACACATATGGCTGTAGCCATCCTGGCGGTATTGGGCTTACAGGCGATGGTAAGTACTAAAATTTCCAGTGAAGCCAAGCAAAAAGCACTGATGTATGCCGCTGGAATTACGGCAGGGGCATGCGTATTGGGCATCTTGATGAGTTTTAGTTTGGATTTTAGTAATGCTGCCAGGGACGGTCGAATTCCAGCGGATTTATTGTCGGTGGTAAAATCTGATCGAGCAAGCATGCTACGGATGGATGCTTTGCGATCCATCTTTTTTATTCTAGCCTCGGCGGGACTTCTTTTTGCCTATTTGAAGGGAAAACTCAAAGCCTTGATAGCCGTGGCTGCAGTGGGTTTACTTTGTACTTTAGATGTGTGGCTCGTCAACAAAAGAGTTTTGTTTGCCGAAAAATACGAACAACCCAGTCAAACCGAGATTTCTGCTAGTCCTGCCGACCAGCAAATCATGCAAGATAAAGATCCCCATTTTCGCGTACTAGATTTGTCTCGCGGGAATCCATTCAAAAGTGCTGATGCGTCTAATTTCCATAAAAGTATCGGAGGATACCATGCGGCTAAGCTAATGCGCTTCCAGGAAGTTGCCGAACGCTATTTGGACCCCCAGTATGGTCAAAACCCCTTACAACATCTCAATATTCTCAACATGTTGAATACCAAATACATTATTCAACAAGCCCAACAAGGTGCTCCGGCCCAGCCTGCACAAAACCCGGATGCCCTGGGCAATGCCTGGTTTGTCAACAATTATGAATTGGTCAATAATGCTGATGCGGAGCTCGCCGGACTCAATCAGCTGAATCCAAAGGACAAGGCTTTGATTCAACAAAAATATAGCGACTATCTAAATGGTTTAAATATTAGTCCTGACCCCAGTGCGAGTATTCGATTATCCAATTATTATCCTACCAAAATGGTTTACGAAACTTCTGCCAGTTCGGAACAATTGGCGGTCTTCTCCGAAGTTTTCTATAGTCCAGATAAGGGATGGAAAGTATTTTTGGATGGACAGCCAGTCGATCCATTTGTCAAAGCCAATTATTTGTTGCGCGCTTTACGCGTCCCAGCAGGAAAACATGAAATTGAGATGCGCTTCGAACCCAGTTCTTTTGGGACAGGTAGTTTAATATCGAATGTTGTTTCCATTTTATTGATTCTTGCCTTCTTGGCAGTTCTGTTTCAGTATCTTAAAGAAAATGGATTTCCAGAGG
>JBCCSR010000780.1:0-3530 GCA_039199865.1 Bacteroidota bacterium | reverse complement strand
CCATAAAGTCTATTTATTTGTCTAAATTTAGGCTTCGTTATCCAATATCAGACAATGGATCAAGTAGGGATGAAATCCAATCATTTGAAAATCGACGCTCAAACCAGTCTACTCCTCCCCGACCCCAGTTGGGCAGCATCCCTGTTTGCAATCCTCCAGACCCAAGGTCCCTACTTACAAGAATGGCTCGAATGGCCAAACAAAATGAATGCTATTGGCGATTTGCAAAAAATGTTGAAAGAGGATCGCGCCCTCAGTCGATATGGACAAAAATTATGTACTTACATTGTAAGGCAAACACAAGTCATCGGCTCCGTGGCCCTTACTCGAATCGATAAAAATAATCGTTCTGCCGAAATGGGCTTTTGGCTCCATCAAGATTTCCAAGGCCAGGGCATCATGACCCAATCTTGCCATAGACTCATCCAATATGGTTTTAAACACCTCCATCTCCATCGGCTTGAAATGAAAATAGCTAGCAGCAATTTGAAAAGTCAATCGGTAGCACAGCGATTGGCCTTTCAAAAAGAAGGATGCCTACGTGCTGCTCTTTTTCGTAACGGACAGTTCGAGGACCTACTCATCTATGGAAGAGTGAAGACTTCTAAGGAGTAAGTACCTTGACCGGAGTGGGTCAAGTATTCACCCGATGAGCAGAAAACACGAAAAATATAGTACGAATTCAATCCAAAGGAGTCAGCAACAAACTCTCCGCTACTTTTTGACTGATCAGAATTGGACTTTGCTGATCACATTGAATCAAACGACTTTCGTCAAATGCTTCTACCTGAATCAGCTGAATGACCGAGCCCAATTTGATGTTGCATTGGTTGAGATGATAAAGCAATTCCTTCGAACTGTTGGCCAGCGCAGCCAATTGTCCTCTTTGCTTTGGCAAAAAGCTAGAAAGCAACTTTAGGTTTTGTTCGACGACCACCCCATCCTTATCGGGAATTGGAGAACCATGGGGATCAACGGTAGGATGATTGAGCATTTCATCCATTCGAGCAAAGAGAGGATCCGAATCAATGTGCTCCATTTGCTCGGCAATCTCGTGGACTTCCTCCCAGCCAAAACCCATCACTTCCGCTAAAAACATTTCCGTCAACCGATGTTTTCGGATGACCAAAGCGGCCGCTTTCCGACCTTTTTCCGTCAATTTTACGGGCTTGTATTTTTCGTAAATGACCCAGCCTTGTTCTTCCAAACTCTTGACCATATTGCTCGCTGTTGGTTTACTCACCCCCAATTTCTTACTCAAATCCGTGATATTGATCCGGTGGTCCTCTTGGTCGAGAAAGTAGAGCGCTTTCAGGTAATTTTCCTTAACAGATGTCGGCATAAGGCTTTTTTGCTTGCTTTTGGCAAAAATAATCAAAATTATGCTCAAAAAAACTTGTTAGCACAGTCTAACTTTTTATATTTGTATCATCTAAAAATATTTTAAACCTGATCTAATGAAAAAATTTGCCTGGTATAAATTGTTGCTACTCACTTTGGGCATCACTTTTACCGTCATCAGCCACGCCCAACATGCTACCCTCTCGGGAAAGGTAAGTGGCATCCTGGGCGAAGCCTTAAGTTTTACCAACGTTAGCTTAAAAGGGACTACCTTTGGAGTCAGCACCGATGAGCAAGGGCTATTTACGATTGCGGACATTCCTCCGGGTGACTATTTGGTAATCGCATCATTTTTAGGTTACGAACCCCATCAAAAACACGTTTCTCTTGAACCAGGGGAAGAAGTGGAGATTGACTTTAATCTGGAAGAGACCATCAACAACATCGATGAAATTGTGGTCACTGGTACAATGAAACAAGTGAGTCGTTTGGAAAGTCTAGTTCCCGTAGAAGTTTACAATCCTGTCTTTTTCAAGAAAAATCCAACGCCTAACATTTATGAGGCCCTACAAAATGTCAATGGTGTTCGACCACAGTTGAATTGTCAGGTTTGCAATACTGGAGATATCCACATCAATGGTTTGGAAGGCCCCTACACCATGGTGCTAATTGACGGAATGCCAATTGTCAGTAGTTTGGCTACGGTTTATGGCCTATCGGGTATCCCCAATTCTTTGATTGAACGGATGGAAATTGTCAAAGGCCCCGCCTCCTCACTCTATGGCAGCGAAGCCATCGGTGGATTGATCAATATCATCACCAAGACTCCCGATAAAGCCCCCATTTTTACGGCAGATGTTATGGGAACCACTTGGGGAGAACTCAATGCCGATTTGGGCTATCGGTTCAACTTAGGTAAAAAAGCCTCCGTTTTAACGGGGGTCAACTACTACAATTACGACAATATCATCGACAACAATAACGATTTCTTTACCGATCTTACGCTCCAAAAACGCGTATCTGTTTTCCAAAAATGGAATTTCCAACGCAAAGACAATCGCCTGTTTAGCCTGGCGGGCCGCTATTATTGGGAAGACCGCTGGGGAGGCCAACTGGACTGGACCCAAGCCTTCAGAGGGGGTACCGAAAGATATGGAGAAGCCATTACCACCAATCGCTGGGAACTCTTAGGGCAATACGAATTGCCTATGGTAGATCATATGATGTTGTCCTTCTCTTTCAACAGCCATCAGCAAAATTCTGTCTACGGAGATACGCCTTATCTCGCCGATCAGAAAGTGGCTTTTGGACAATTGACTTGGGACAAAACCGTTGGCAAACACGACTTGCTTGTGGGTACGGCTTTGCGCTACACCTTTTATGATGACAATACTCCCGCCACCGGTGGGGAGACCAATAGTCCCGAGAACAATCCAGACAAAATATGGTTGCCCGGTATTTTTGTACAAGATGAAATTACACTCCACGACAAACACAAACTCTTGTTGGGGATGCGCTACGATTACAACGATGCCCATGGCAATATTTTTACTCCTCGTTTGGCGTACAAATGGTCGCCCAGCACTACCGACATCTTTAGGCTAAACGCCGGTACTGGTTTTAGAGTAGTCAATCTCTTTACCGAAGACCATGCTGCGCTCACGGGGGCACGTGAAGTCGTCATTACCGAACAATTGAATCCGGAACAATCCTATAATTTTAATGCCAATTACATCAAAAGGCTCTACCTCAAAAATGGTGGTTCGGGCAGCATTGAATTATCTGGTTGGTACACCCATTTCACCAACGTCATTTTTCCTGACTACGATACCAACCCCAACCAAATCATCTACGACAATCTCGATGGTTCGGCAGTTAGCAAAGGAGTTAGCCTCAATGCAGATTTGACGCTACCCAATGGATTTTCCTTCCTCTTGGGAGGTACCTTAATGGATGTTTCCACCGAGGAAGCTGGCGTAAAAGAACGACAAATCCTAACCGAGCGTTTTACCGGAACTTGGTCGATCAGTTACAAGTTCCTCAACAATAAGATGGCCATCGACTATACCGGAAATCTTTACGGTCCCATGCCCTTGCCTTTGTTGAGTGAGCTCGATCCAAGACCTGGGGCTTCTCCCTGGTGGAGCATTCAAAATGGCGCAGTCCCTTGTAGGTCAGTTGGATATTTT
>JBCCSR010000779.1:0-3538 GCA_039199865.1 Bacteroidota bacterium | reverse complement strand
CTCAATAATAAATTGTTTACTCTCTTGTAGCCCATCTTCATATTGCACTCTAAGTAAATAGATTCCTGCTTCTACTGCACCTAATTCTACGGGCACACTGTTTTCAAAAGTTCCAGATAGCTCTGCTATTTTTACGCCAAGACTATTCCAGACCTCAAGCGTGGAGGCAGCTTTACTAAGAGGGAGTAAAATGTTAAAATTACCATCGTTGGGATTGGGGTACAAATTAAAAAAGGTTTCATTAGTTACTGTACCAATCTCTAGGAGACGAGGGTAGCTATGTGCACAGGCACAATAGGAACGAACTTCTATCGTTTCGGACACCTTGGAGCACCACTCTCCGTTTTCTTGCCAGCTAATGGTAATAAAATAGTCTTCAATACCACAGGGGTGAACGGTACTCAATCCATTGTGGCCCGTATTCCACTCTGCATTGAACTTTGGTGCTGGATCGTCTCCCCAATCCACTGTAGCTCTGACCCACCATTTACAACTTTTCCACGGGTGTGGTGGGTGAAATGGATAGTCTTCAAGGGTAATCACTGGATCGAGGATGCAACAAGAGCCCTCATTCTCAAAGACGACCGTCAGGACAAAGACTTCACAATCTGGAGAAGTGTAGGGTTCCTCTGCTGGAATATTTTGGTCGTTACAAATGACATCGAAGTCACCGTCTCTAGTCGTGTAAGTCACTGGTGAAGAGGCACTGGCAGGCTGGGAATAATTGACGACAAAGCGCAACTCGTATTCTCCGTTAGGGATCGTACAATTGTCTGGAAACACAAAGCTGATGGTTCCATCTTCCGTTTGCGTGTCCAAAACTATTGACTCGGTAGCCAACTCATAGACCACTTCATCGTCCGCTAACAACTGGAAGACGGGATTGATGAATAAATCATTGGTTGCATTATTGGTGGCGAAGTACTCAACATGAATTTGCTCACCTGGGCCGTAAGGGTTGTCAATAATCGGAGCCGTAAATTGACTCGATCCGGTGGTGTTGACAGTTTTTTGGGCAAAGGCAGTGCTTCCGATAATTAAAAACAATAGTAGCATTATTTTTTTCATAGCTAGGTCATTTTTTCTAAAGAAAATTGTGTTATAGAGATACGATTTAGGCTTGGCCTGACCAATGTTCTGAAGGATGCTGTATTGGTCAGGCCAATTCCATATGGAAGAAAAATGCGTTGTGTATGGTTTGCTTATTCGGGTTGTTCGACTAAGATGATATCACTTAGTTCTGCTTGACTACCATCCGTGAAAATGGGTTTGAATAGAAAATACCATTGTTCTTCTTCACCGACTTGTTGGGCAATTTCCAAAGTATCGGGTTCAACGATTTGATACATCGAAATTTTGTCTTTACTAGGACCTCGATAGATGATGATCTCTTCCAAAATATTTTCATTGGTGAGTTCCCAGCGAATGGTAGATAGGGCTTTTTCTTCGTCAAAATCTATATCAAAGCCGAGAAAGGCCGCTTTGGGTTTATTGGACTTGGTGTATACTTTGAATGGACGAGAAGGAGCGGAAGTCAAATCGACCTTGTCAACGGCAAGTGCAGTGTAGACATAAGTTTTGTCGTATTCAAACATGGTATCCATGAATACATTGACGTTCTTGAATTGTCTTTGTTCGGCAATCAGTTCCCAGCCACTTTCGTTGATTTCTCTTCGGAACAATTGATGCAAAACGGCATCATCGCTTGAACTGGCTGCCCAAGTTACCTTGATGCTATCTTCCATAAATTCGACCGTTCGGACGAGAGGTGGCGCAGGAGGAATGGTATCGGGTCTTTCCAAACTGACAATGGGGGCGAAGGGAGAGCGATTGTTTCTTTTGTCCAAAGCAATGATGGTGTAGTGAATCTTATCGTTGATGCTTTTGAGGTTAACCGTATCTACCCAAACGGTATCCGTGATGGGGCTAGAGTGGAGATTACCAAACTCATCGTCTTTGTATTCTGAGCGAAAAACTTTATAGCCCCATAAGTCATCCTCCGTATTTTTATCCCAGCTTAGCGTAACAATTCCCATGGAATCGATCACTCCAACGAAGTTTTGTGGCGTAATGGGAGGCGTCGTATCTTGTCCCATAATAAAAGTAGAAAAACTACGAATAATGGGGCCGTCTTTGGGGACGATGGCAACGCTGTAATAGTTGCGTTTGTGTTCCATTGGAATCAATACATTCCGTTGACTCGGAGGGATATCGCTTTGAACGACTTTGTATTCCCCTTCCATATCATCTGAACGATAAATTTCAAAATGATCGATGAGGCGATTAAATTTTTGGTCCAATGCCCAGCGCAAATCGGCTTTGTTGTCGCTGGTTTGATCTGCATGACTGATGGTTGGCATGGCATCAATGACATCAAATCCATACCCTTTTTCGATGGAAGAGAGCCGACTTTGTAAACCAAAATAATTCATTCCTTTTAGTCTGACCCAGTAATTTTTATAATTTCTTTCTAAGGGAACTTCTTCCTTGATGAAGCGCAAATCTGGATCTCCTTGAATCGTATCTAGGATATTCACATAAGGCATGTCACTTACGTTGGTATATCTTTTTCCATCTTTTGAAAGTGCAAGAAAGTAGCCGAAATAGTCTTCTTTAAAGTCGGGAGTTTCCCATTCCACCATCACTTTTTTGTCGGAAAACTCGGCTTTAAGATCTGGAATTTGCGGTCGACTGATTGGTTGGGGCTGATGGTCGAAGGTAAAGCTAGGGTAATTGCCGGTTTGAACTTCCACCCGATAAGTGGTCGCTTTATCTATGGGGATGGCGAAGCCCAATCCTGCTTTACGAATCAACTGATAATCGAAAGTAATGGCATAGGTCAAATAACCCAAGCGAAATTCAGCAACGGTTTGATCGAGGGTCTTGCCTTCCTCTTCTTCCAAAGAAGCTTTTAACTCATCGACAATTTCTTCGGGCATGTACAAAAACGATTTGGCCCCTTCATAAAAACTTTGAATTAAGGTGTCTCGCTGATTGGCAATATCTCGATCCCATTCTGCTTCGCTTTGAGCCAGGATGGTTTCTGTTGTCACCAAGTTGAGGTCTGTACTGTTGCTGCCTTTGTAAACTTTAATTTGATAGCCTTCTTTTAAGGCATTTTCCCACTCTGCCAAATCACGTGGTTCCCAGCGAATCAGGAGTTGGTCTTTGTAAGTGGTTTGTGATTGAAAATTGGGTAAAATATATTGGGCATGAATGCCGAGGGGCAGGCATAAAAAGAGTAGCCCCGTGAAGAGAAAATATTTTGAATACATAGCCTAATGATTTTGTTGTAGGGATCTTTCCTACTTAAAAAAGATTGTTTTGGATGGTGATGAACTGATCAATATTGATCAATTCATCACCGGTTATAGAATTAGTCATCCGCTACGGAACATGGGTGCCCACATTCGTCGCCGATTTTAAATTTGAATCTCCATTTCTTGATAAACTTCAACACGACTATTGCGCGGAAATAACTCGGGTTGGGGATGTCTGCTTCCAACAAGGCTCCTACGCCTACCAAGCATCGGCGTAG